>JBDSUI010000242.1:0-12959 GCA_039927795.1 Pseudoxanthomonas sp. | reverse complement strand
CGCCTATTGAATGTCAACGCTTGCCGCCAAAAATGCCGCCAAGCAAGCCGCGCAGGATCTGCCGGCCTACCTGGTTGCCTACGGTGCGTGCGGTCTGCTTGGCCATGGTCTCGACCATGCCCTGGCGGCGCTTGGTGCCGAACACGGCGTCTTTGACTGACTGGCCGAAACCGCCCGCTTCCTGGTCCTTCTTGGCAGGCGGTGCATCAGCGGCTACTGCGGCAGCGTCCGCCCGCCTGGCCAGCAATTCCGATGCCGATTCGCGGTTGATGGCCTTGTCGTACTTCATGCCGACCGGGCTGCCGGCGCGCACCTGCGCGCGTTCGGCGTCGCTGATCGCGCCCATGCGGCAGCGAGGCGGCGCGATCAGCGTCTGTTGCACCGGCATGGGAATGCCCTTGTCCTGCAGGGTCGACACCAATGCTTCGCCGGTACCCAGCGTGGAAATGGCCTGGGCAACATCGAGTTTGGGATTGGGTACGAAGGTTTCGGCGGCAACGCGCACGGCTTTCTGGTCGCGCGGAGTGAAGGCACGCAAGGCGTGCTGCACCCGGTTGCCCAGCTGGCCCAGGATGTTGTCGGGCACGTCGTCGGGAAACTGCGAGCAGAAATACACGCCCACCCCCTTGGAACGGATCAGGCGCACGACCTGTTCGACGCGCTGCACCAGCGCAGGGGGCGAGTCATCGAACAGCAGGTGCGCCTCGTCGAATACGAAGACCAGCTTCGGCTTGTCCAGGTCGCCCACTTCGGGAAGCTGCTCGAACAACTCAGACAGCAGCCACAGCAGGAAGCTTGAGTAAAGACGCGGATTGAGCACCAGCTGGTCTGCGGCCAGGATGCCGATCACGCCACGACCATCGGTGCCGGTTCGCATCAGGTCGGCCAGTTCCAGTGCCGGTTCACCGAAGAAGCCTTCGCCACCGTTCTGGGCCAGGCGCAACAGCGCCCGCTGGATGGCGCCAACCGACTGGGTGCTTACCAGCCCGTATTCGGTACCGATGTCCTTGCGCTCGTTGACCACCAGGGCGAGCAATGCGCGCAGGTCGTCCAGGTCCAGCAGCAGCAGGCCACGGTCGTCGGCCAGCTTGAACACGATGTCCAGCACGCCGCTCTGGGTGTCATTGAGTTCAAGAATCCGGGCCAGCAACAGCGAACCGATCTCGCTGACCGTGGTCCGCACGGGGTGGCCCTTCTTGCCGTACAGGTCCCAGAAAATCACCGGGCTGGCTGCGGGCGCATAGGCCTCCACGCCAATGTCATGTGCGCGCTGCAGGACTTTTTCGTTGCCATCGCCGGCAACCGCCAGCCCGGCAACATCTCCTTTCACGTCCGCCATGAACACCGGCACCCCCATCCGCGAGAACCCCTCCGCCAGGGTCATCAGGGTCACGGTCTTGCCAGTGCCGGTCGCACCGGCGACCAGGCCGTGCCGATTGCCGAATCTGGGCAGCAAGGTGACGGCGATATCGTCGGTGGTGCCTTTGCCCAGCAGGATGGGGTCCATGTGATTCCTTGCGATGATTGGTAGTCAGGATTCTAGCGGCTGAACCTGACGGGCAGAGCAATTATCGTGTTTGTCAACCTTGCCCCATACGATGTTGCAGGGCTAACCTGCGTTTTTCCTGTAGTGCCGGTTGCTGATGTCTTCCCCGATCCCGTTGTACCGCGCGTGGCCGCTTCTGGCCGTTTCGCTGCTGCTCCTCGTTGCTCCGTCGGCCCTGGCCCAGCGCGTCTCGGCACGCGACAAGGAAGCCCTGGAAGTCCTTGACCAGCGCATGACCGCGGCGGAGAAACGCTATCGCGACGCCTTGGTGCTGAGCGCCAACAGCGATCCCAAGGGCAGCAGCGAAGGCGATGCCGCGCTGGAAGACATGGAAGACGTGATGGATGCGTGCCTGAAGCAGCGCGGCTGCAAGATCCACACCATGCTGACCGCCTACAAGCGCCTGCTGAAACAGAACGTGGACGCGGAATCGTCCGCGTCGGACTACGAAGGCGACATCGACCTGCTGGATGACGGCAGCGATCACGTCGTCGCCCTGGCGGCGAGCACGCCCGAGTCGGCGCGCACCGCTGCCTTGCTCAACGACCAGCGTCATGCCTTCGACAAGATGGTGCAGTACAACCCGGCAGTGCAGGCCGGTATCCGCCGCTGGCTCACGGACATGCGCGTCTCGCTGATAACCAGCTACGAGAACTACCAGTACGTGCGCCCGCTGATGTGGCCGTCGTGGGAAAAACACGGCCTGCCCGAGGCGCTGTTGTTCGGCATCATGGCCAAGGAATCCAACGGACGCGTACATGCCAATTCACGCGCGGGCGCGGCAGGACTGATGCAATTCATGCCCGCTACTGGTCGCCGGTTTGGCCTGGGGCCGGATGGCAGCGGCTTCGACACGCGCTTTGACCCGACCGCGGTGGGCATGGCCAGCGCCGAATACCTGGATGAACGCATGGGCGCGCTCAACCGCAGTATCGAATATGCGCTGGCCGCCTATAACGGCGGCGAAGGCCGTGCCCAGCGGGTCTACAACCAGTTCAGCGGCCGCGGTTTCTGGGATGAGGCGGTCTACAACCAGTTCCCCGGGGAAACCAAGGACTACGTGCCCATGGTGATCGCTGCGGCCTGGCTGTTCCTGCATCCGCGCCAATACGGGTTGGACTTCCCAAGGGTGGAATCGCAGCCCGCCAATTTCAACCTGGCAAGGTCCGCGTCGATCTATGAATTGACCATCTGCCTGGGCAACGGCGGCACCCGCGATGGCTACATGCGTGCGCTGCGCAACCTCAATCCGCGCTATGAGCCGGACACGCGAATTGCAGCCGGCTCGCAGCTGCGGGCAACGTCAAAAATCGCCAGCCTCTACAGCCGCAACTGCATCAACGGCCCGCGCGCGGAGTTGGCGCGCACACTGATCGCGGCCGATGTCAGCGCCGCCATCGTGCGCAGCGTCGGCATAGTCGATGTGGGCGAGGTCACGCCCGTGGCCGGCGTGCCGACTACCGTGGCCACCGGCGCACCCAAGCTGGCCAAGCCCAAGTCCGAGCAGGTACGCGAGTACCGCGTGGCCCGCGGCGACAACCTTGGCAGGATTGCGAGCAGATTCGATTGCGACGTGAAGAAACTGGCGCAGGCGAACGGCTTGAAGGCACCGGGCTACAGCGTCAAACCTGGCCAGGAACTCAAGCTGCAGGGCTGCCGGAAGTAGCCAGGGCCATGTCCCGCCAGCGCGATGCAGCGGATGCCGCTCCCGGCCGATTGCGGGTGCGGCGGGCGGTATGCGCTTAAACTTCGCGTCTCCTGTCCTGCGAGGTGCGCATGCATTCCTTCAGTAACGCGTTTGTGTCGATGGTTCTGGCCGCAACACTGGCCGGATGTTCCGGCGATAACGCCGAGAAAGCCGCTGCAGGCGCCGTCTCCAAGGCAGTGGAGCTTGCGAAGGGGGCTGCTACGGGCGCTGGCAAGGGCATTGAGGATGGCCGCAAGGCCAGCACCAGCGCCGATGGCGCGGTGATCGTCAGCAAGGGCAGCGAGCTATCCGCCGCGCTGGCCGGTGAAGTGCTGCAGGCGAAACGCTCCGATGGAAGCATCCGGGTGACGCTGGGCTTCACCAATACGGGGGACGTGCCGGTACGTGTCACCGATCTTTTGGTGAACAACCATGTCACCGCGCTGGACGTGGAGGGTTATGCCTGCACCACCACGCAGTCCGATAGCGAATTCACGGTGCCCGCGAAAGCCAAGCTCAAGGTTGCGATGTCCTTTGGTTGCGGCGACAAGGCCATTGGCACGGTGCGGCTGTTCGACACCGAATTCCCGGTAGCGCCTGATCGTATCGTATCCTCGAGTTAGGTCCCCAAGATGCCGTGCGAAGCGGCATGATCCCCAGCCTCCCACCATCCAGCTCTGACCGGCCAAACTGGAGGCCGGGCATCTTATCGCCATATCTTTAAGCGCTCATGGCCGCAACGTACGTTGTGTGTGCCGCTGCATTGCCGCTACTGAATCCGGATTTCCTGTTGACCTTGTGGCTATGGCTGGGCCTAGTGCTTTCGTCGGGTAAATACATTGGTTTTATAGCGGTGTTGCTACTAGACCAAGGACCTGAAGCCGATTTGCCAGGTCGCGTATGGCAAGACCGTGCAGGCTCCTACGGCGCATGCTGGACGAAACCGATTCGACGCCGGCGCAGGCACAGATATTCGCCGCGTTGCTCAAGGCCAAGCGGAAAGGTATCCCGTTCTGCGAGTCACAGGTGCAGCTCGAAAGCCCCGCGTTGCTGGAAGAGTTGAGCGGGCAGTTGCAGGCCATGAACGACAAGGGCCAGAAAATCAACGCGGTGCAGCGCGAACCGCGGGCGCTGATCGATAGCGACTGAATCGGGTGGGGCCAGTGATTGCGCCTCCCCTTTGCAACGCTTTTCAACAGCCGAATGGCAGGTCAAGAAGAAGCCGCAGAGGATTTGCTTTTGCATCTGCGTCGAATGCGCGTTCAGTGGTCAATCCCGTCCCACGAGCAAAGCAGACTTTCCTCGCGGACGGCCCGCTTTCCCAGTCAGCCCGTTTTCGCAACCAGCCGTGCCAGTGCCTGTCCGAGCCGTACCGGTGATTCGGCAAGCAACTCCGGCGACAGTTCCGCGACGCCCGGTGGTAGCAGCACGATGACAGTGGAGCCATAGTTGAATCGCGCCATCTCCGCAAATCGTTCCACGGTGATTCCCTTGCCGCGCCAATCCTTGCGCGTGATTGCATCGCCGTAGCGCGGGATCTCCTCGCCGCTCCACACCGTTTCCACACCCGAGACCAGCAGCGCGCCGACCATTACCGAGACCATCGGGCCGAAGTTGGTGTCGAAGTGGCAGACCAGGCGCTCGTTGCGTGCAAACAGGCGTGGAACCGTGGCTACGGCGGCGGTGCCGACGCTGAAAAGACGGCCGGGCACATGCACGGTTTCGCGCAGGGTGCCGGTCCAGGGCATGTGCACGCGGTGGTAGTCCTTGGGTGACAGGTAGACCGTGGCAAACAGTCCATTTTCAAATGGTTTTGCGTCTTGCGGGTCGCCCAGCAGCTCGGCTGCAGTGTAGGACTGTCCCTTGGCCTGGAAAATGCGTCCGCCTTCGATGGGTCCGCATTGGCTGATCCGGCCATCGGCCGGCATCACCAGGACCATGGGATCGGGATCAGGCACGCGGGCGCCCGGCTTCAGCGCGCGGGTAAAGAAGGCGTTGAAGGTGGGATAGACACGTGCATCGGACTGCGCGGCTTCAGACATATCGACGCCAAACTTGCGCGTGACCGTATCGATCAGCCACTGCTTGGTGCGCGGCGAGGATGAATACGCCAGCCGCCGCGCCAGTGAAGACAGCAGGCGGTGCGGAAGCAGGTAGGTCAGGCGCGTAACCAGGCTCATTGCGTCACCGCGTCCTTGCCCGATGCATGCTTCATTGCCGCCTCGGTCAAGGCGGTCATGTCGGCGGCAATCAGGCTGGGCTGGAACGGCGGCTTGATGAAGCCAGCCATCCGGCCCTGCGGATCAAGCACGGCGATATTGGCCGAATGATCCATGGTGTAGTCCTGCGGGTTGCTGGCGAAATCCTTGCCCGGCATCTTCTGGAACACGAACATCAGCGACTTGGCGAAATTCTCCAGCGCCGGTACATCGGCAGTGGCGGCCAGCGTGTCGGGGTGAAAGGCATGCGCGTACTCGCCGATGCGGGTCGGGGTGTCGCGTTCCGGGTCCACAGAGACGAACAGCAGGCGCGGGCGGACGCGGTCAGGCAGCGATTTCCATTGGTTCTGCGCCTGCGCCAGTTCGGCCAGGGTGGTGGGGCAGACGTCGGGGCAATAGGTGAAGCCCAGGAACACCAGGGTCCAGTGGCCCTTCAGTTCACCCGCAATCAGCGCAGTGCCGTCGGATTGGCGCAGCGAGAAGTCGGGCAGGGTGCGCGCCTGCGGGAACAATGTGATGCTCCTGGTTTGCGGCCAGGCCGGGGCGGCGGTGCTGCTACCGAAATATTTCTGGGCGGCCAGCAGGCCCAGGCCGGCGGCCAGGGCGATGAGAAGAATGAAGCCGATCCTGCGATTGAACATGGGGTGTTCCGCTGCGACGAACGGCCATGATACCGGCGCGCCTGCGCCGCCACCTCTATAATCGCAGGCCCGAAACCCCGGGTGTCCCCGAAAGCCTTGCCATGACTGCCGATCCGGCCGCAGAACTGCATACGATCATCGACCTGATCCGGTACGGCGCCAGCCGCTTCAATGCCGCTGACCTGACTTTCGGGCATAGCTACGACAATGCGCTGGATGAAGCCACGCAACTGGTGCTGCACACGCTGCACCTGCCCAATGACCTGGGTCCGGCCTATGGCGTGGCGCGGCTGACCGGGCAGGAGAAGGCCGAAGTGCTCGCCTTGTTCGAACGTCGCATCAATGAGCGCGTGCCGATTGCCTACCTGACCGGCGAGGCCTGGTTCGCCGGCCTTAATTTCAAGAGTGATGCGCGCGCCCTGGTGCCGCGTTCGCCGATTGCAGAACTGATCGAAAGCGGCTTCGAGCCCTGGCTGGGCGGGCGCGAGGTGTTGCGTGCGCTGGACCTGTGCACCGGCTCGGGCTGTATCGCCATCGCCATGGCCCACTACAACCCCGACTGGCATGTCGATGGCGTGGACATCAGCGACGATGCGCTGGCCCTGGCCGCCGAGAACAAGGCGCGCCTGCATGCCGACAACGCTCGTTTCAGCAAGTCTGACCTGTTCTCAGGGCTGTCCGGTGAGCACTACCAGCTCATCGTCACCAATCCGCCATACGTCACCAACGACGAAACCGACGCGCTGCCCAAGGAATACTCGTACGAGCCCGATCTTGGCCTGCGCGCCGGCCCCGATGGCCTGGACCTGGTGCTGAAGATCCTGCGCGATGCGCCGCTGCATCTCAGCCAGGACGGGTTGCTGATCTGTGAGGTAGGTGAATCCGAGCACGCGCTGGTGAAACTGCTGCCGGATGTGGAATTTGCCTGGATCGAGTTCAAGGTCGGGCAGATGGGGATTTTCGCCGTGGAATGCGCTGAACTGATCAAGCATCACTCGCGCATCCGTGAACTGGCGCAGGCGCGCCCCTGAGTGCCCGCTTGCGCGCAATTGCTGGTGGGTCTGTTGAAGCGCGCGCCGCGCCAGTTGCTTGTGTTATCGACCGCTTGTTTGCCTCGCCAGAAGCCGGGTTTGACAAGCTCACCACGAACAGGTTTGCGCTGATGCAAACCAAGCCGGAGTAGGCAGCGTGTCCAGCAACAGCTTTGGAAAATTGTTCACCGTCACCACGTTTGGCGAATCCCACGGGCCCGCCATTGGCTGCGTGATCGACGGCTGCCCGCCGGGCCTTGAGATCGCGGTGGAAGAATTCCGCCTGGACCTGGATCGGCGCGCTACCGGCAAGTCGCGGCATACCTCGGCCCGGCATGAAGCCGACGAGGTGGAAATCCTCAGCGGCGTGTTCGAGGGCAAGACCACCGGCACGCCCATCGCGCTGCTGGTCCGCAATACCGATGCGCGCAGCAAGGATTACGGCAAGATCGCCGACCAGTTCCGCCCCGGCCATGCCGACTACAGCTACTGGCAGAAGTACGGCATCCGCGATCCGCGTGGCGGCGGACGTTCCTCGGCGCGCGAGACCACCATGCGCGTAGCCGCAGCGGTGATCGCCAAGAAATGGCTGGCCCTGCATTTTGGCGTGCGCGTGCGCGGCTACCTGTCCCAGTTGGGGGAGATCACGCCACAAGGTTTCGACTGGAGCGCGGTCGAGGACAACCCGTTCTTCTGGCCTTCGGCCGAACAACTGCCGGTGCTGGAAAGCTATATGGACGCGCTGCGCAAGTCCGGTGATTCGGTAGGTGCCCGCGTTAATGTGGTCGCCGATGGCGTGCCGCCGGGCTGGGGCGAGCCGGTCTACGGCAAACTCGACGGCGAACTCGCCGCGGCCTTGATGAGTATCAACGCAGTGAAGGGCGTGGAGATTGGCGATGGCTTCGCCGCCGTGACCCAGAAAGGCACCGAGCACCGCGATGAGATTTCTCCAGAGGGTTTCCTGTCCAACCACGCGGGCGGTGTGCTCGGCGGCATCTCCACCGGCCAGCAGGTGACGGCTTCCATCGTGCTGAAGCCGACGTCCAGCCTGCGACTGCCGGGCAATACGGTGGATCTTGAAGGCCATGCAACGGAGGTCATCACCACCGGCCGCCACGACCCCTGTGTGGGCATCCGCGCCACGCCCATCGCCGAGGCAATGATGGCGCTGGTGCTGATGGACCAGGCGCTGCGTCATCGCGCCCAATGTGGCGATGTCGGCCCGGTGCTGCCACTGATTCCGGGCAGCGCTCCGGCACCGTCAAGCCATGGCTGAGTCGCGCCCGCGGGTGTGGGTCTCGCAACCGCTTTTTGCCGACGTGGTGGCGAGGCTGGAGGAATTTTTCGAGGTGGACGCCACGCAGGTGGTCACCGGGTACTCGCCACAGCAGATCAGCGACGCGCTGGCTCGCTCCGAAGGTGCCCTGGTGACCTTGAACGAGCGCATTGGCGGCGAGCAGGTCGCCATGGCGAATCGGCTGCGTGCCATCGCCAACGTGGGCGTCGGCTACAACAATCTGGATATCCCGGCCCTGGCTCGCGCCGGCATTGTCGCCACCAACACGCCGGACGTGCTGACCGAAACCAGCGCCGATTTCGGCTTCGCGCTGATGCTGGCTGCCGCACGCCGCATCACCGAGGCCGAGCGCTGGCTGCGCGAAGGCCAGTGGCAGCAGTGGTCGTTCCAGAGCCTGCTGGGCGCCGACGTGCACGGCAGCACCCTGGGCATCCTGGGCATGGGGCGGATCGGGCAGGGCATTGCCCGACGGGCGTACGGCTTCGACATGAAGGTGCTGTATCACAACCGCAACCGGGCGCCAGAGGCCATCGAGCGGCAGACGCGTGCTGCCTACGTCGGCTTTGACGAATTGCTGGCGCGGGCCGACCATTTGTTGCTGGCGCTGCCCTATTCCAGCCAGAGCCACCACCTGATTGACGCGCAGGCGCTGGCGACGATGAAACCCTCGGCCACCCTGGTCAATATCGCGCGCGGCGGTATCGTTGATGAGGACGCGCTGGTCGAAGCGCTGGCGGCGGGGCGTCTGGCGGCAGCGGGTCTGGACGTGTTCGAGGGCGAACCAGCGCTCAATCCGCGCCTGCTGGAGCTGCGCAATGTCGTGCTGACACCGCATATCGCCAGTGGCAGCCTGGCAACCCGCCGCGCGATGGCTGCGCTGGCGGTGGACAACCTCATTGCTGCCATGGGTTACGGGCCCGATGCAGGCACGCCGCCGAATCCGCTGCGCCCGTGAACGCCCGGGTTTCCGTTAT
This sequence comes from Pseudoxanthomonas sp., assembly GCA_039927795.1. Lineage (GTDB taxonomy): Bacteria > Pseudomonadota > Gammaproteobacteria > Xanthomonadales > Xanthomonadaceae > Pseudoxanthomonas_A. The sequence goes on along the minus strand of JBDSUI010000242.1, from coordinate 3,564 downwards.
CCTCCCAAGTCCTGCAGCAGCCGCCCACGCTGTGATCAGGAAATTCAGCAGCCTGAGGTCCCTGTGGTGATCAGACATGATCGCCACGGCCTACCCAGCGTCTGCATCAAACTTCCACCCCACGGAATCGAATTGAAATGAGCGAGCAGAAAACCTTCAAAGTCGCGGTCGTTGGCGCCACCGGTGCCGTCGGCGAAGTCATGCTGTCGATCCTGGCAGAGCGTAAATTCCCGATCAGCGAACTGGTCGCTTTGGCCAGCGAACGGTCAGCCGGCGCCGACGTGGACTTTGGTGGCCGCAAGGTCGCGGTGCAGGATCTGGCCACGTTTGACCCGACCGGCGTGGATATCGCGCTGTTCTCGGCCGGTGGCGGGATTTCTAAAGAGTACGCGCCCAAGTTTGCCGCTGCGGGCGCGGTGGTGATCGACAATTCCTCGGCCTTTCGTTACGACGACGACGTGCCGCTGGTGATCAGCGAAGTGAATCCCGAAGCGGCCAGGCAGCGGCCGCGCGGCATCATTGCCAACCCCAATTGCTCGACCATGCAGATGCTGGTGGCACTGGCGCCCATCCATCGTGCGGTAGGCATCGAGCGCATCAACGTGGCGACCTACCAGTCGGTGTCCGGTGGCGGGCGCTCGGCGATGGAGGAACTGGGCAAGCAGACCAGCGAGCTGCTCAATTTCCAGCCGATTGATCCGCAGCGCTTCCCGGTGCAGATTGCCTTCAACCTGATCCCGCATATCGACGACTTCCAGGACAACGGCTACACCAAGGAAGAAATGAAGCTGGTCTGGGAAACCCGCAAGATCCTTGCAGACGAAACCATCCAGGTGAATCCCACTGCAGTGCGCGTGCCCGTGTTCTACGGGCATTCCGAAGCGGTTAACGTGGAAACCAAGGTCAAAATCAGTGCCGCCGAGGTCCGCAAGCTGCTGGAATCTTCTCCCGGCATCGAAGTGGTGGACGACGCGGTGGCCGGCGGTTACCCGACGCCCGTGACCCATGCCTCGGGCAGCGATGCAGTGTACGTGGGGCGCATCCGCGAGGACTTCTCGCATCCGCGTGCGATCAACCTGTGGATCGTCTCCGACAACATCCGCAAGGGTGCGGCCTTGAATGCCGTGCAGGTGGCGGAGTTGGTCGCCGCTGGCGGCTGAGGCTATATTCGGGACCGGCAATGAGGGGAATACGCGTGACACAGGCCGCCAGAGAGTGAGCAGGCATCGATTGGGAAAACCAGGCCGTTGGGGCTTGGCTGGTCTGGCGGCTGCTGGCTTGCTGCTGCTCAGCGGCGCGGCCATGGCGCTGGGTCTGGGCGAGATACGGGTGAAATCGCAACCCGGCCAGCCCCTGCTGGCTGAAATCCCGGTCATTTCCAACGAGTCCGGCGAGCTGGAGCAATTGCAGGCGCGCCTGGCCTCGCCGGTCACCTTTGAGCGGGTAGGGCTGGCACGCCCGGAAGGGCTGGTAAGCGGGCTGGGCTTTGCGGTGGCGCTCGACGACCAGGGCAAGGCAGTGATCCGCGTCACCAGTACCGAACCGGTGCAGGTGGCGGCGGTGAACTTCCTGGTCGAGGTCGATTGGGGGCAGGGCAGGCTGGTGCGCGAGTATTCGGCGCTGGTTGATACGCCGGCCGCCGTCGCCACGGCCAGCCAGCCCATCATCGAAGCCGCCGCGCCCTTGCCCTCGAGCACGATCATTCGCGAGCCGGCGCCCATTGCCACTGCAATCCCCGCGCGATCGCCTACGCCATTACCTGCTGCTGGTCCTGCAGCTGAAGCGACCTCGCCGCGGGCTGCGGCCGCTCCCGTGTCGGTCAGCGGTGCCTCGGCTGCAGGCAGTGGAGAAGTGCAGGTGCAGCGTGGGCAAACGCTGTCCCAGATCGCAAATGAGCTGGGCCAGGGCTACCGCCTTGACCAGACGATGATGGCGCTGCTGCGCGCCAATCCCGAGGCATTCATCAACGGCAACATCAATCGCCTGAAGCAGGGCGCGGTGTTGCGGGTTCCGCAAGCGGCCGAGTTGGCCCAGCTGGGCGAATCCGAAGCAGCCGCACTGGTCCGCGAGCAGATGGCGGAATGGCGACAGGCGCGCCGGCCGATTCCGCAGCCGGTCGAAGCGGTTGCGGTTGCGGACGCGGCTACGGCTACACCGGCGCGCGCGGCAGGCGCTGCCCCGCAAGTCGCGCAGGCGCGGCTGGAGATTGCGCCGCCTGCGGCCAGTGCGGCCAATCGGGCAGGAACACAATCCGGCATCGATGCCGAGGGCGAGGGCGACATGCTGGCAAACCAACAACTGGTGCTGACCAAGGAAGAACTGGCGGCGCGCGAATCCGAGGTACGGGATCTGCAGGCGCAGGTGGCCGAACTGGAAGGCCTGAAGCAGCAGCAAGCCAAGCTGATTGCCATGAAGGACAGCGAGCTGGCGGCCGCGCAGCAGCGCCTGGCACAGAACCAGGGGGATGCATCGCAGCCACTGTGGTTGTGGGCGGGCCTGGGCCTGCTGGTGGCCGGACTGGTGGTGGCGTGGCTGATCCGCCGTCGCAAGCCGTCGCTGGCGGCCAAGCCACGTTCGGGCTACGACAGCGCTGCAATGGCGGCGGCCATGCCAGTGGCAGAGTCGGAGCCGGAGCTGGCGACTGGGCCAAGCCCGATGCCCGGGCCGGTCGACCGGGTGGTCGACGAACCGCTGGATCCGGGCTTCGACAATAATTACGAAGACGGTGTGCCGGCCGCGTTGGCAGAGTCGGAGGACGGCTCCGATCCGGCGCCTGCACAGATTCCTGCTGCCTCGGCCCTGGCCTGGACCAGTGCGGGGGTCAAGCCGACCTGGCATACCAGCGACGGTGGCCTGAACGTGGCACCGCTCAACGCAGCCCCGGCCGGGCGCGAGCGCCTGGAACTGGCCATTGCCTACCTGGACCTGGGTGACATGGACACCGCGCGCGACCTGCTCAACGAAGTGGCCACCGGCGGCGACGCCGCTGCACGCGACGAAGCATCGCAGCTGCTGCGCGAGATCGGTTGACCGCGTTCGGAAAGGGACGCTGCTGATGCGGTACGCACTGGGCGTGGAATACGACGGCTCCGACTTCCACGGCTGGCAGCGCCTGAGTGCGCATGGCCAACCCGGGGTGGCAACTGTGCAGGCAACCCTTGAGCAGGCGTTGTCTTCGGTGGCCGCCCATCCGGTCCAGGTGGTATGCGCCGGACGTACCGACGCCGGGGTGCACGCCGAATGTCAGGTGGTGCATTTCGACAGCCCGGCCCACCGCAGTCCGCGCAGCTGGAGTCTGGGCACGACTACCTGCCTGCCGGCGGCGGTCTGCGTGCGCTGGTGCCAGCCGGTAGCGGACGATTTCAGCGCGCGGTTCTCGGCGCGCGCCCGCCGCTACCGCTACCGCATCCTCAATCGTGCCGTGCGTCCCGCGCTGGGACGGCAGCAATTGAGCTGGGAGCGCCTGCCGCTGGATGCCGAGGCCATGCATGGCGCCGCGCAGACCCTGCTGGGCGAACATGACTTCAATGCGTTCCGCACGGTGCATTGCCAGGCACCGCATGC
>JBDSUI010000241.1:0-7599 GCA_039927795.1 Pseudoxanthomonas sp. | reverse complement strand
CATGGCTACTGGTATTGCTGACGTAGTGGTAGCTGATGAACAGCGATATCACCGCATAAACCGAGTACACCAGCACCCAGCGGTTGACCGGCTCATTGCTTGCAAGCTGTCCGCGCACTATCCAGGCGCCCAGCAAGGAAAGTGCGAAACCGATGTTGAGGAAGTTGAGGCCATTGCCGAAATTCGGAAGGTACTGCGCGTGGATGTTTTGCAGCGGCAGCAGGAACAGGAAGGTATACAAAGCCCAGTTGTTGGCCACCTTCGCCTTGGCCTGGACCTTGGCGTGAGCGCTGTGCCTTCTGGGGTTAGGGTGGACGCTTGCTGCGGGCATGCCATCGTCAGCAACGGGCAACGCGTGCGGCATGTGCAGAGCGCGCGCTGCCATCGGGAAGCGCGCAGTACGTGGCCCAGCCCCGTGGGCAGGCAAGTCAGGCGACTTTTCGATCATGGCCGTCGACCCGCAACGCCTGGTACAGCGCCAGGTATTTGCCTGCCATCGCAGGGCTGGAGTGATGCGTGCGGACATAGGCTTCGGCCTTGCGGTCGCAACACTTGGGCTGCAGGCCCATTTCAATCATCGCCATGCGCAGCGCCGGCCCATCGCCCGCCTCAACCAGCTTCCCGGACCGGGTGTTGCCAAGCAGCCTGGGCACGTCGCCCACCGCGCTTGCAATGACCGGAACCCCGTGGGACATCGCTTCCAGTACGACCAATGGCATGCCCTCGCTCAGCGATGGCAGAACCAGGCAATCCACCAGCGGATATAGATCCTGCATGTCCGGGCGGCTCCCCAGAAACAGCACGGTGTCCTGCATCGCCAACTGCCGAACCTGCTGCTGCAGGCGCTCGCGTTCGGGCCCGTCCCCTGCCAACAGAAGGCGGGAGCCGGGAAGCGCTGCGGCGACCGCCGCGAATACGTCGACCAGCAGGGCCAGGTTCTTTTCAGGGGAGAGGCGACCGGCCGCCATGAAAACCGGGTGCCTACCGTCCAGGCCCAGCTCCGCGCGCAGCGCAGCGCCCAGGGCCGGGGAGGTGCCGCTGATGCTGATGCCATTGTCTATCTGGACGATGCGCGACAGCGGTATGCCGGCACGCGACAGACGTGTTGTCTGCACTTGCGAAACAACCACCAGCCGATCGAATCGGCGCAGCAACGCAATTTCCAGTCGGTTATACAAGCGCAAGGCCTGCGTGGCTTCCACCCAGCCATGCAACGTCGCTACCAGCTTGACTCCCGGCCGCCGCCGCGCCGCCAGCCAGGCGTAGAACGCGCTCTTGTAGTCGTGCACATGCAGCACCGTGGCCTTGCGGCAGTCAATCTGTTCCACCAGGGCGGCGACTGTCTGCATGTCCAGCTTGCTGCGGCATGGCAGCAGCACAGCATCCTGTGCGCTGCCGCTTGCATGCTCGTGCACGGGTTGCCGCTGCAGCCTGTAGTTGTTGATGCTGAGCAGGCGGCTGCGGATGCCACGCTGGGAAAGCCCTTCGTTCAGTGCCAGCACCATGCGGTCGGCGCCATACAGGCCAGCGCTGGAGCGCAACAGCAGCACGGAGTCCACTTGCGCGTCAGCGTCCATGGCGCCGCACCAAAGGTTCTGAACCCGCTTTCGATAGCAACTGTTGATAAGTCTGGTCAAAGGAATCGACCATCGCAGTCAGCGAGAAATCACGTTCGATCCGTGATCTTGCCGCTTGGCCCAGTCTCCTGCGTTGTTCCGGCGCCAGCGCAAGCGACAGCATCGCCTGCGCCAGCAGGTCAGGCTGGCACGCTGGTACCAGCATGCCGTTGACGTCGGCCTGCACCAGTGACGGGTTTCCGCCAACCGCAGTGGCGATGACGGGCAAACCGCAAGCCGCCATTTCCAGGATCGCGTTGGACATGCCTTCGGTGGACGAAACCAGCAGGCCGATATCCAGCGCCGGAAGTACCGACTCGATATCCGGCCGCATCCCCAGCAGGGTGACCGCGCGGCCAAGGCCGGCGGCGGCGACTTGCTGTTGTATGTCCGCGTGCAGTGGCCCCTGGCCGATCAGGAACAGGTGCGCCCACGGCAGCTCGCCATGAACCTGCGCAAATGCCGACAGCAGGTCGACGTGGCGCTTTTCTGCGGTCATCCGCGCAACGCAGACGAAAGCAATCGCGTCGTCAGCCAGGCCCAGCGATTGACGCGCCGCGCGGCGCCGGGCATCGGGCCAGCACGTGAACTTGCTGGTGTCCACGCCGTTGGGTATCCACAGCATGCTGGCACTGTCCAGGCCCTCGGCGCGTGCCAGCTCGGACAGGATGGGTTGTGCTGGCGCTATCACCCGGTCGAAGCGCGTGTTGAGGAAACGGAACAGCCACTTCAGCTTCGCGCTTTTCTTGAAACCCATGTCGCGCCGGTTGGAGATTCGCATGCAACCGGCAGGCGGTGTGAGCAAGGCGTTGAGCAGGTCGGATTTTTCGTGGTGTGATTGCACGATGTCAAACCGGCCCTGGCGCACCAGGGCATCAAGCTGGCGCCATGCATGCCGCCCGCCACGGCTGTAAATGGCCGTGACAGGCAGGCGTACCCGCTGTATGTGTTGCATGCCCGCCAGCGTGTGCGCGGGGCCGGCATGGGACTCGGTGGCCAGCTCCACCAGGGTGATCTGGTAGCGTTCGCGCGGTAGCAGGCTAGCCAGGTTGCGCAGGAATCGTTCGCTCCCGCCGGAGTACGCGATTGATGTGTCGGTAATCAGAAGCAGGCGTATCCGCGGCACCAGGGGTGGCGGCACTGGCTCTGTAGATACGTCGGCAAAAGTGACACTTTCAACGGCGATAGGTGAAGCTGAGGATGGCGACATTTTCTTTGTAGTCCTGGCCAATGATTGGGCTGTCCCGCTCCCGCCTTTGCAGTTCGACCCGGCCCACCCAATGCGCGGTGAAGCTGTTTTCGAGCGCAATGCTGGCCGTGGTGTCGCGGTACTTGCGCACTGGCCCCTCGAATTTCCGGTCTGCTATTGCCGCCGCCAGCTGCAGGTTAAGTCGCGGGCGTATCTTGTAAGACAGCGCGCTATAGCAGCCCCAGTCCTCCTCGTTCTGTGCCGAAAGTTGAAGGTAGTCCAGGCGCAGATAGTAGGGACGTACCTCGAAGCTCAGCCTCCCACCGGTGAACTGGTATCCCAGCTGAACACCGCGCTGCCTGTAGATGCCCGCCCCGATGGGCACCGAAGGATTCCCGGTCGCATCGTCAATGTCTGCGGTGTCGATACCTTCAGTACCTATTCCGTCGGTGCCGAATCCGTCGATGATCAGGTTCTGCGCGGCGTCAGAAAACTCATAGTTAAGCCGCAGGTTCACCGCGCTGCGTGGCGACGCCTGCCAGTTCACGCTGAAGCGGGCAAGCGGCAGCGACTCGTCTTTCCTGACCCCGCCATATTTGATGACCGAGTATCCCAGGTCGATGTTGGTCTCCAGGTCGCGAAGCTGGCGCCAGTAACGACCGTACGCGTCATAACGCGTGTACTCGGACTCCGGCGCCAGTACGTCGTATTTGACATCCACCGCCTCGACGTTGGCGCTGAGCGTGCTGGTGGTGCTGAAGTCATGGAAAAGTCGCGCGGCAATGCCCAGCCGGTTGCCGTTGAATGTCTCATTGTCCTGGGCGTAGCTTCGGATATAGCGCATGTCCACCTGGCCATGCGTGGCATTGCCCGCGCGCAGCAACAGGGTTGGACCAGTGACGAAAAGATTGGCTTGTTGCTGGTTGTCCGGACTGAATGCGGCAAGCGAATCGATGGGTTGCAGGCTCAGGTAATCTTCGAACGTCCATTGCAGTCGATCGGGGATCAGCGTCCACAGTGCCTGTGCCGACAGCGCGCCGCGAAATCCGTCGTCAAAGGTATCGTCCACATAGTCCACGTACTGGACTACTCCCCCTGCCCTGAGACTCAGTGTGGATCCGGATTGCTCGATGCCGAAGCGCAGGTCCGGCATGAGCACCGTATCCGGCTTCGGATCGGTCTCTACCATGCCGAGGTTGTCGCTGTGCAGCGCGCTCAGGCCGACCTCATAGTCAACCGGCACCGACAGTGCGACACCCGGGACTGCCGCCAGCAGGGCCGCGGCCAATACGCCGCGACGCGGTCCAGAGTGCGGCGGGTAGTTTCGCGGCAACATTTCAAATGCCTTCGTTGAAGATCACGCCAGCGAACTTGTTCGGATCGAAATTGGCAGCGGCCTGCGCGATCGTCGACGGCGTATCGCGGCCATAGCCGGCAACCAGCACCACCACGTCGGCAAGATCAGCAAGGATGCGCGCGTCCGGAGAACCGATCACTGGCGGGCTATCCAGGAACAGGTATCTGTCGGAGTAGCGGCTGCGCAGTGAATCCAACATTACGCGCATGCGAAAGGTGGAAAAATATTCAGCCCCGATCTCGCGTTGCCGGCCGGCGGGCAGCAGGCGTACCCGCGGCACTCCGGTGTCATAGAGCACCGTCGCCAGGTCATGCTCGGGGTCTTCCAGATAGTCGGTCAGGCCGCCTGCCGTGGCCTTGATCTGCATGGTGGCGTCCTGCGAGGGGTGGCGAAGGTCGCAGTCCACCAGCAACGAGCTTCTGGTGTCGTCGAAGGCCATGGCGGCGGCAAGATTGCGTGCCACGAAGCTGCCGCCGCAGCCGGCGCTTACGGGTGCCACCAGGGTGATGAAATTCCCTTCCGCCACGGACAGCAGTTTGGTGCGTAGGTCGCGGAATGCGTTGACCTCTGGCCGGGCCACGTCGGTGCGGTAGATTATGGAGCGATCACGCAACTGGCTGGGAGTAAGCGCGTGACTGCTCGATGCGCGGGTGATCAGGTGATTTGCAACAGGAGAAACCGTGTCGCTGCTGGATTTCGCGCGCGGGCTATTCCCGGGAGTTTGCAGGGCGTCGTTCATAGCGCGTGCATCACTTTGAGGGTGAAGGCAATTCCGTAGGTAACCGGAACCAGCAATACAAGGAATGAGGCGAAGGCGAAGCGCTGCAGCATCCGCCTGCGTTTTAGGGGCGTGACATAGGCCGGCATGACCCCCAGAACGGGCAGTGCGGCGTCACGCTCGATCTGCAGGGCCGAGCGCGCACGCGGGTCCAGCTTCACCACGCCGACCAGCAATACCATGGGCACCAGAAACGCGGCACCCAGGCCGGCGCCGGCGGCGTGCAGCAGGCGCAGGCCAATGGGCCGCAGTGGCATCGAGGCCGGCTCCTGGATGCGGAAGCTGAGTCCACGCTGTTCGGAGTCCAGGTTCATCGATACGCGGGCGTTTTCCCGGCGCTTCAGCAGGTCCTGGTAGAGGTCGCGGTTGACTTCGTAATCGCGGGTGAGTTCAGCCAGGCTGCTTTCCGAAGCGGCGATGTGCTGGTTGCGAAGAAGTTCCTGCTCCAGCAGGCCCTGAGCCGTGGAAATGCGCGAGGCAACCGCCGCACTACGACTTCTGACCGCCGAAAGTTTGCTGCGCAGTTCGCCATAAAGAGGATTCATACTTGCCGCGCCTTCCACCGTGGATAGTGAACCCGCACGGCGTGCCTCCTGCCTAGCGAGTTCCGAGCTCAGCTCCTGCTCCAGGTCGCGAATCTGGTGTTGTGTACGAATCACATCCGGATGCTGTTCTGTAAAGCTGGACAAAAGCTGGTCGCGCTGGTTCTGGAGTTCGGCCATGCGCGCACGCAACTGGCCGGCGCGGGTCTGGATTGTATTGATCTCGCTTTCGCCGGAAAGCTGCTGTTGCAAGACCACCTCCTCCGAACGCAGGTCGATCAGGTCAAGCTTCGCGGTTTCCACCTGACGCCGCAATTCTCCAATCCGCGCGTTTACGTCGGCACTGATGCCGGGCCGGGCGTCGGGATTTGAATTTCGGTAGATCTCCAGCTTGGATTCGGCGTCGGTCAGCTTGGCGTGGTATTGCTCGACTTGCGTGTTGATGAAGTCATAGGCCTCGCGGCTCTCGTTCTCCTTGGTCGCCAGGCTTTCGCTGATGACCAGGTCGGCGAGTCGCTGGGTGACATGGAAGGCGCGAGTGGGGTCCGAGTCGACATAGCGGATCTCGATGAGGTTCTCGCGCGGGTTGCTCATGATCGTGCGCCCGGTGATTTCCTCGATGAGCTTGTCCTGCTCGATCGGGGACAGTTGCTTGTCCATCCATCCGCCGGTCACCAGTATCTCGTTCATCACCTTGCGACTGAAAGCCACCTCGCGTGCGATAGCGGCGCGGTTGGCCACGCTGGTTGGCACGGCGCGGCCTTCCATCAGGGGAGTGATGATGTTGCTCTGCTCAACCAGGATGGTGGTTGTGGACGCATATTTCTTGGGCAGCAATATGCCGATGACCAACGCGGCCAGCGCCAGCGAGGCGAAGATGCCCGCATACCACACCACGTGCCGTTTCAACTCATGGCGCAGTACTGGAATCAGCGACATCACGGTTGATGGCCTGGTCTCGGTTGCGGACCATTCCCCTGTTGTACTGCTCATAGGATCCTTTCCGGAATGGTGATGACGTCGCCGGGAGCCACATTCATGTTGGTTGAAAGGTCGCCACGCTTGAGGATCCGGTCCAGCTTTATCGGATAGGGCAGGGTGGTGTCGCCGTTGCGGCGGTACAGGTTGGAACGGTTGGCGGACGCGAATTCAGTCACGCCACCTGCCGCCAGTACCGCGTCCAGGACGGTCATGCCCGGGCGGTACGGGATTGAGACAGGCTGGCGAACCGCGCCGGTTACGCGAACGCGGGACAGATACTCATGACTGCGCAGTTCGGTCAGGATGACCGCGACCTGCGGGTCACGCACATAGGTGGCCAGCCCCTTCTGGATGGAGGCGGCGACCTCGGTAGGGGTGCGACCACCGGCCAGCACATCGCCGACCAGCGGTACCGAAATCATGCCGTCAGGGCGAACCGGAACCGTGATGCCAAGTTCGGGATTGCGCCACACCGCGACCTGGACGATGTCGTCCACGCCGATCTTGTAGGTATCCGATGCGATTGTGGCTGCGGGCGGCGCGCCGTTGGCGCCAGCAGAGTTTGCCAGCTCTTGCGCACGACTGGTTGTCGCCAGCAACAGTGAAAGGCCCACAGTGGCCCAGATTGCTTGCATTCGTTTCATGCGACTTGCCCCTGTACGTTTACTGCCTTTACAACGCAGCTTTCTTCCGGATCAGGACAGCAGGCAAGCAAGCGCGGGACTAAAGGGTCAATTTGCGGGCGCAAGCCACGGAATAATTGGAAGCAGTCTGGATAACCGGGATCCGGCTACGGGCAGCTTGCCCGGCCATCGTCGACACATTGCAAGCGGCACTTGATAGATACCTGCACGCGCGAAGTCAGAGTCTCGGGAGAGAAAAACACCTGTAATACCGCTGCGGGTGGCTGAAATATGCGCGCTGTTGCCCCCAGCACGCCGAATCCGGAGTGTTCCCATGGATAATGCCGGTTCGCGAACCCCGAGGAGTCTGGATGCGCATTCTGCTGTGCGGCGGCACTGGCTATATTGGCTGCCATACCTATGCGGTGCTGGTGGAGCGCGGCCACCAGGTGGTTGTGGTCGACAATTTCAGCAACAGTTCGCCGCAGGTGCTGCACCGGTTGCAGCAGGTAA
>JBDSUI010000240.1:0-20671 GCA_039927795.1 Pseudoxanthomonas sp. | reverse complement strand
GCGCAGGCCCTGCTGGATCATGTGCGCGCAGCGCAATTGCAGGTGTCCTGGATCCTGGAAACCCACGCGCATGCCGACCATCTGAGCGCAGGCCACTGGCTGAAGGAGCAACTGCCGTCGGCAACGCTGGGCATCGGGGCAGGCATCTGCACGGTGCAGGAAACCTTCAGGCCGCTGTTCAATCTGGGCGACAGCTTCCCGGTGGACGGCTCGCAGTTTGACCATCTATTCGGCGCCAACGAGGCATTCCACATTGGCGCGTTGCAGGCCCGCGTGATTCCCGTGCCTGGCCATACCAGCGACAGCAATGCCTACCTGATCGGCGACGCACTGTTTAGCGGTGATTCCTTGTTCATGCCCGATGGCGGCACCGCGCGCTGCGACTTTCCGGGCGGCGACGCGGCCACGCTATACGCCTCGATCCGTCACCTTTACGACAGCTTGCCCGAGGCCACGCGCGTTTTCGTGTGCCATGACTATGGCCCGGGTGGCCGCGCAGTGGCGTGTGAAACCAGCATCGGCGCGCAGAAGCGGGGCAACCTGCATGTCCGCGATGGCGTCAGTGAACAGGAATTCGTGGCCTTGCGCCGCGCACGCGACGCGACCCTGGGCATGCCGACCCTGATCCTGCCGGCGCTGCAGGTGAATCTGCGTGCCGGCGCCTTGCCAGAGCCCGAAGACAACGGCATTCGCTATCTCAGCGTGCCGCTCAACCAGTTCTAGGGTGCCTCCGAACAATCAACAGCGAACAGCGAACAGCGAATCCATACGAACCCGTTGGTGGTGAGCCCTTTCGAACCACGCGTTTCGCGGGAAAATACAACTATCGCTCGCCTGCAATCCCGGCCAGAGCCTGTCATTACAAGCGAACCACGAACAGAAGCAAGTGGTTCAGACGTTCCTTAGCGGCACGAGGCGCTGGCACCCTTGCTGGCCGCCACCCCGGCCATGGCCTGCCCTGCATCCGGCGGCAACGCGACCACTTTGCACGGAGGCAGCCGCAGCAGTTCGCGCACCTTTGGCTCCAGGCTGCCCAGACCGGCGGACTTGCCGAAAGCAAGCGCCTGCTGTGGCGTCATGCCGCCCTGCTCCGCCGCGCCGAGCGCAAGCAGCGCACCGACCCGGTTGCCCGATGCACAGTGCAACAGCACGGGCGCAGGGCTGCGCTCCAGCAGGCTCCACAGCGCAGCGGCATTGGCAGGGGTCAGGTCGGTGGCGCCGGCAATGGGAAGCGACACATAGTCCATACCGGCGGCACGGACCTCGCCGGCTTCGTCGGCTCCGGCTTTTTCCTTGGGCATGCGCAGGTCTATGACCGTGCTCACGCCGCTGTCCGCAATTTCCGCCAACGCATCTGGAGCCGGAGGCCCGCCCGTAAACAGGCCGACACGCGGCTGGTGAAGCTTGGCCAACTGCGGCGATGTGACCATTGCTGCTGATTGCGCAGACGCCATGGTGCCGGGGGTCGAACAGGCCGTGCCAAACAGCAGCAGGATAGCCGCGACTGCGACTGCTACCAGCGCTGTGTTCTGTTTGTGTTTCATGTGAACTCCCATTGCCGCTATTGCCAGCCGATGCTGGATGAAATCAAACCAGCAGTCCGCGCGCCCACTGCACGATATCCGCCGAAGTGGTTGCACCCGCGCGGCGTCCGAGTTCGCGACCTTGGCCAAACAGGACCAGCGTCGGAATGCTGCGAATATTGAAACGCTGGCCCAGGGCCGGTTCCGCCTGCGTATCGACCTTGGCCAGCCGGAACCGCGGTTCCAGTGCGGCGGCGGCAATCTCGAACTGGGGCGCCATGGTCAGGCATGGCCCACACCATGGCGCCCAGAAATCCACCAGCAGTGGCAGGTCACCGCGCAGCATATGAGCGTCGAACGTAGCGGAGTCCACGGCCAGCGGTTTGCCCGTAAACAACGCGCGCTTGCAACGGCCACAGGTCGGCGCGTCTGCCAGTCGCGCATCCGGCACCCGGTTCAGTCCCTGGCAACCGGGACAAACGACGTGCCTGGACTGATTCATGCGCCCGCCTCGAAACTCTTGTCGCCCAACAAGGTACCGCCATGGGCATCCTTGACCGTTACTTCCACGTCGATGCCCTGGCGAACACTCTCGGTCACCGTGCAAAACGCCTCGAACTGCTCCAGCACGCGATCAAGGTGCTGGTAGTGCTCGCCGCCCTCGGGCAGGTGCAGCACCACGAACGCCCGCGCAATACGCAGGCGTCCTTCCGCATTGCGCATAGGCGTCGCGGTAATCACCGCGCGTAGTTTTCCCGGCTGGTTGTGCTGCTTGCGCAGCGCGAACAGCAGGCTTGCGATCAGGCAATTGCAGATGGCGGCCAGCAGCAAACGCGCCGGATCCGGGCCACGATCATGGCCCAGCGGCGAAGCCTCATCGCCCAGCAGCGGTTCCAGGCTGGTTTCATCAAAGGCGATGCGAAAAGCGAAATCGCTTTCCTGCTCCAGGGTCACGCTGATCTGCGGTGCTGCGTTCATGGCGGTCAAGACTCCGGTAAGCGAAGGATTCAGCGTGCGGCGGCCCGGCGCCTGCCTGAGGCCAGCACCCCATAGTAGAGCAGCGGTATCACCACCAGCGTCAACACTGTACTGACCAGCAGTCCGAAGATCAGCGAGATGGCCAGGCCGTTGAAGATCGGATCATCAAGGATGAAAAAACCACCCATCATCGCCGCCGCGCCAGTCAGCACGATGGGCTTGGCGCGCACCGCGCAGGCGTCCACCACGGCTTCGGCCAGGGCGACTCCGCGCGCAACTTCCTGGTTGATGAAATCAACCAGCAGGATGGAATTGCGAACAATGATTCCGGCCAGTGCAATCATGCCGATCATCGAGGTTGCGGTGAACTGCGCGCCGAGCAGGGCATGCCCTGGCATCACCCCGATTACCGTCAGCGGAATCGGCGCCATGATCACCAGCGGCACCAGGTAGCTGCGGAACTGGGCGACCACCAAAAGGTAGATCAGCACCATGCCGGCCGCATAGGCAATGCCCATGTCGCGGAAGGTCTCGTAGGTGATCTGCCACTCGCCATCCCACTTCACCGCAAACGAAGCGGTGTCGTCTGGCTGGGCGATATAGGACTGGCCCAGTTGCTCGCCGGCCACGCGGGTCTGCTTGAGTTTGCCGACGATGCCGAACATCCCATACAGCGGACTGTCGAGCGCGCTGGCCTCGTCGCCGGTTACATAGACCACCGGCAGCAGGTCCTTGTGATGGATTGCACCATCCCAGGGCGCACGCTGCACGGTGACCAGTTCCGACAACGGCAACAACTGGCCCTGCCCGCCGCGCACCTGCATTGCCAGCACCCGCGACAAGACGGCCTGGTCGGCTGCAGGCAGACGCAAGCGCACCGGCCGCGGGTATTTGGAGGCACTGTCGTGCAGGTAAGTTGCATCGCGGCCACCGATGGCCAGCGCGATGGCGTCGGTGATCTCCGACTGCGGCACGCCGAGGCGCGCGGCGCGGACCCGGTCGATGGCGATCACTTCGCGCGGCGCATCGGACTCGACGCTGCTGTCGATGTCGACGATGCCATCGCTGGCCTCGAACATGCGTTGCAGCTCGCGTCCCACCTGCCTGCTACGGGTGTAGTCGGGGCCATAGATTTCGGCGACGAGCGGCGACAGCACCGGCGGGCCGGGCGGCACTTCCACCACCTTGACCGAAGCATCGTGGCGCTTGCCGATCGCAGCCAGCATCGGCCGAAGCTCGCGTGCAATCTGGTGGCTCTGGCGGTCGCGATGGTGCTTGTCGACCAGGTTGACCTGCAGGTCGCCCACATTGCCACCGCTGCGCAGGAAGTACTGCCGCACCAGGCCATTGAAATTGATCGGCGCGGCGGTGCCGGCGTAGCCCTGGTAGTTGATGACGTCCGGCACGGTATCCAGCGCTGCAGCCAGCTCCACCAGCACCGCGTTGGTGTCTTCCAGGGTGCGGCCTTCGGGCAAGTCCACCACCACCTGGAATTCCGACTTGTTGTCGAAAGGCAGCATTTTCAGCACCACCCCTTGGAAGACCACCAGCGATACCGCCAGCAGCACCAGTGCGGCCATGGAGGCAAACAGCGCCAGCCGGCGCCGAGAGGCGCGTTTGCCATGCAGGAACGGCCCCAGCACCCGCTTGAACAGCCGATGCAAGCGGCTCTGGGCGGGTTCGGCATCAGGCTGGTCGGACTCGTTGCCGTGATGGCCGTGGCGCGCAAGCAGCTTCAACGACAGCCACGGGGTAACGGTAAGCGCAATGGCAAGCGAGAGCAGCATGCCGACCGACGCGTTGATCGGGATCGGCCGCATATAGGGTCCCATCAGGCCGGTCACGAAGGCCATGGGCATCAAGGCGGCGATCACGGTAAAGGTCGCCAGGATGGTCGGCCCACCTACTTCGTTTACCGCCGGCGGAATCGCCTCGCGCAGGGAAATGCGGCGGCCATCCTTGCCGCCCAGCGCCATGTGCCGGTGGATGTTTTCCACCACCACAATCGCGTCATCCACCAGGATGCCAATCGAAAAGATCAGCGCGAACAGCGAAACCCGGTTGAGGGTGAAGCCCATGACCTTGGAAGCGAACAGGGTCAATGCCAGGGTCAGGATCACTGCGCTTCCCACCACAATGGCTTCGCGCCAGCCTAGTGCGAACAACACCAGCAACACCACCGAGCCGGTGGCGAATACCAGCTTCTGGATCAGCTTCTGGGCCTTGTCCGCTGCGGTCTGGCCATAGTCACGGCTCACCGTGACCTGCACGCCCTGCGGAATCAGTTCGCCGTGCAGCTGTTGCAGGCGGGCGCTGATCGCGGTGGTGATGTCGGCGGCATTGCTGCCGGGCTTCTTGGCGATGGCAATGGTCACTGCCGGTGAGATGCCACTGGCCGGTCCGTCGCGACCCGGCGGCGCGCCATGCCAAACATAGCGGCTGGCCAGATCGCCGCCGTCTTCGACCGTGGCCACGTCGGAAAGCAGCAACGGCAGGCCGTCCTTTGCGCCGATCACCAGGCCGGCCACGTCGGCACGCGACGCCAGGAATCGGCCCGCCGTCACCGGCACGTTGCCGGCGGCCGTGACACGTTCGCCAACCTGCTGCACGGCATTGGCGGCCTCCAGCGCGCGCACCAGGTCCGCGGCGGCAAGCCCGTAGGCGGCCAGGCGCGCCGGATCCAGGGTCACCACCACGGCACGCTCCGGCGCGCCGATGGTGTACACGTCGCGGGTACCCTCAATACGCTTGAGTTCGGTTTCCAGGGTGTGGGCGACTTCGGCCAGCTGCGCCGGTCCGCGCAGTGCATCGTCGGTCCACAGGGTCAGCGCCATCACCGGGACGTCATCGATCCCTTTTGGCTTCACCAGGGGCTGACCCACGCCGACGCCAGGCGGCAGCCAGTCCTGGTTGGAGAACACCTGGTTGTAAAGCCTCACCAGAGCGGCCTGGCGTTGCACGCCCACCGTGTACTCGACGGTCAGCACCGCCATGCCTGGCCGGCTGATCGAATACACATGCTTCACGCCCTCGATCTCGGAGAGCTTCTGTTCCAGCGGTGTGGCTACCAGCTGTTCGACATCGCGCGCGCTGGCGCCCACGAACGGCACGAACACGTTGGCCATGGTCACATCGATCTGCGGCTCTTCCTCGCGCGGCGTGATCATCACCGCCAGCAGGCCCAGCAGCAGTCCTACGATCGCCAGGATCGGGGTCAGCGGGTTGGACTGGAACGCAGCGGCCAATCTCCCGGACAGGCCAAGCCGCGGGGTGTCACTCATGCCCTGCCCCGCTGGCCCGGCGCTGTTCGGCGATGGCACGGGTGGCGGCCACCGGATCGCGCGCCACCACCTCCCCTGCCTGCAGGCCGGCAATAACTTCCTGCTGGTCGCCGTCGCGCGCGCCCAGCCGCAATTGACGCAGCAGCAGTCGCTTGCCTTCCACCACATAGACCGCGCTCAACTCGCCACGCTGGACGACGGCATCGGAAGGAATACGCACCTGCCGCTGTGCAGGCTCGGTTGCCGCGGATGCAGCGATCGGGAACACCACCTTGGCAGTGCTGCCAGGCATCAGCGCAGCACCGGCCTGTGGCAAGAGCACGCGCACCGCCACGCTATGGGTCACCGGATCGGCCTGCGGATGCACGACGACCTCGGCCGCCTGGATGCTGCGGCCATCGCCAAAGCTGACCTCGGCGCGCGGCGCGGCGCGAACCTGGTCGGCAATCGACTGCGGCACCTGTACCTGGATCCGCATCGCGCCCGGCGCATGCAGCGCCAGCAATGCTTGCCCGGGAGCCACTGATTCGCCAGGTTCGACCAGACGGCGGCTGACCACGCCGGCAAACGGCGCGCGCACCACGGTATAGGCCGCCAGCTGCGCTGCCTGGGTCACGCCGGCCTGCGCGGCATCACGCGCGGCTACGGCCGAGTCGCGCGTGGCGCGGGCCTGGTCGAGTTGTGCCCGCGAGACGAATTGCCCGCTTGCCAGCCCTGCGTAACGACGATAGTTCTGCTCGGCTTCTGCCGCCGACGCTGCGGATGCGCGTAGCTGCGCGCGTGCCGTATTGGCCACCGATTGCTGTTCCACCGCCGACAACCGAAGCAGCACGGCACCCGCGGCAACGCGGTCATTCACGTCCACCTGCACCGCCTCCACCCGACCGCTGGTCTGCGCGGTCAGGGTGGCCGCATTCACCGCTTCCACCACGCCATCCCAGGCACGCGATGCACTGCCCGCACCTGCGGCGACCGTGAATGTCGCCAGTGCAGGCAAGGCCGGTTCCGCAGGCGCCGGCGCTTTGGCGCTGCAACCGGCGATGAGCAAGGCAAGGCTGGCAACGGCCAGGCCACGTGCGGGCTGGCGCATGACGTCAGCGCACGCCGCAACTGGCGTTGCTGTCGCGGCCAATGCCGAGCCGGCGCATCACGATGGCGGCCGGGCAGAACCCGGTAAACGCGGACTGGAGCAGGTTCACGCCGATAAATGCGGTCATCAGCCAGAACCATGGCGAGACAAACTGGGTCAGCGCCACGCTGATCAGCACCATTACCCCGGCAAATGCCTGGACTGCGCGGTCGAGTGTCATTACAAGTCTCCTTGGTTGTTTTTCGTGGGCGGGTGAGGCGCAGGCGGATGCCTGGTAGAACTACGCCTGACGCCGCGGAAGCATCCGCCGCAGGGTGTTGTCGCGTATGACGTAGTGGTGGAACAGCGCGGCCACTGCATGCAGACCCACCAGGTAATAGCCGATGTTGCCGATGGTCTTGTGGAGATCCTCGACCGAATCGGCCAAGGCTTCGTCGGGACCCATCAACGCCGGCAGCTCAAGGCCGAAGAACGGGATGGATTTTCCGGACGCGCTAAGCACCAGCCAGCCCAGCAACGGCATTGCGATCATGAAGCCGTACAGAACCAGGTGGAACAGGCCAGCGAGACGCTGCTGCCATAGCGCCGGTGCTGGACTGACCCGTGGGGTGGTGCCGACCATGCGCAGCGCCAGCCGCAGCCACACCAGCAGGAAAACCGACAGACCCAGCATGAAATGCCACTGCTTCAATCCAATGCGCAGGTCACTGCCGCTCGGGTAGAACTCCCGCAGTTCAATGCAGGCATAAACCCCGACCAGCAACAGCAGCATGGCCCAATGCATCGCAATCGAAAAAGAGCCGTAGCGCTCGGTGCTGTTTTTCCAGTTCATGGTTCATGTCTCCGGGTGGATGGTGCGGAAAATCGGCGCCAGCAACAGCCACCCTTTACCGGGTCAAGCTACAAGCACTGTCTGGATGCCACCGGCAGTGGCGCTTCACATTGCTTTAAACTACATTAGTCAATACTAATATTAGTGTCAACTAATATTAATCACAGCAAGGAGTCCCGCCATGGCCGTCCAACCCCTCAGCGCCACCGATCTGGTGCAGGAAGCACGCGCGCAGATCCGCGAGCTCAGCCCAGCTGACTACCACGCTGCCGACGCCTGTGTGCTGATCGATGTACGCGAACCGGCCGAGTTCGATACCGGCCATCTCCCGGGCGCTATCAACATCCCGCGCGGCGTGCTGGAATTCCAGGTCGAGGCGCATCCGGCCGTGGCCAATGTACGCGACCCGGAACTGGCGCAGAAATCGCAACCGTTGCTGGTGTATTGCCTGACGGGCGGCAGGTCCGCGCTGGCTGCGCTGAACCTGCAGCGCATGGGCTTCACCCAGGTGCGTTCACTCAGCGGCGGCATCAAGGCCTGGACCGATGCCGGGCTGCCGGTGGTGCAGCGTTGAAGCTCCCGGCAAAGGCGGCGCGCCGCGCTACACGCACGCAGGCGGCGACCAGGCAGACAATCGATCCGGAACTGATGCGCGTGCATGCCGCGAGCGCCGCACGCCTGCTCAAGGCCCTTGGCAATGAAAAGCGACTGATGCTGCTATGCCTGCTGGTGGAGGGGGAAAAATCCGTCGGCGATCTCAATGCCCGCCTCGAACTCAGCCAGTCGGCCTTGTCGCAGCACCTGGCCATCCTGCGCGATGACCAACTGGTCACAACCCGGCGTGAAGCGCAGTCGATCTACTACTCCCTGGCCGAAGGGCCTGCGCAGAAAGTGATCGCCACCTTGCATACGATCTTCTGCGCGGATGACGGCACCCTGTGCTAGAACCGCCGCTGCGCGGGAAACACGGCGTCGCCCACTATAATTATCGTAATAGCGATGCAGACAACCGGAGTGTGATCCCCATGACTGGCTCCCGTAGTGTCAGCCGCATGATCGGTGGGATTGCCCCATGAGCAACCCAGGGTCATGCCTGCTTGCGCTGCTACTGTTCCTGCTTGCCGGCACGGTGCGCGCCGCTGAAAATCCGGCGCCGCTGACCGTTTTTGCCGCAGCAAGCCTGAAGGAATCAATGGACGAAGCCGCCGCCGCTTACCGGCAGCAAAGCGGGCAGTCAGTGCGGGTCTCGTATGCGGGCAGCTCCGCGCTGGCACTGCAGATCGAACAGGGCGCGCCGGCAGACGTATTCGTCTCGGCCGACCTTGACTGGATGGATTACCTGCAGCAACGCCGACGGGTCGACCCCGGCACCCGCCGCAACCTGCTTGGCAACACCCTGGTGCTGGTGGCACCGGCCGCCAGCACGACGCGGCAAATAGCGTTGCGGCCGGGAACCGACCTGCTTCCCTACCTGGGCGACCACGGTCGCATCGCTCTGGCCCTCACCGCCAGCGTGCCTGCCGGCAAGTATGCGAAGGCCTCCTTCACTGCATTGGGCATGTGGAAACAACTGCAAGCTCGCGTGGCCGAAACCGATAGCGTGCGCGCGGCATTGATGCTGGTGGCGCGCGGCGAGGCACCGCTGGGCGTGGTGTATGGCAGTGACGCGCAGGCAGAGCCCAGGGTGCGGGCAGTCGCTACGTTCCCCCCCGCCACGCATCCGCCCATCGTCTATCCTGTTGCCCGTGTCACGAACAGCCGCCATGCCGGCGCTGCCGCTTTTGTGCGCTGGCTTTCCACTCCCGCGGCGGTACGCATCTTCCGCAGCCACGGCTTCAACGTGCTCTAGCAGCGCTCATGTCCCCGTTTACTGACGACGAACTCACCGCCATTGCCCTGAGCCTTAAGGTTGCTGTGACTGCCGCGTTGGCCAGCCTGCCGTTCGGCATCGCGCTGGGTTGGCTGTTGGCGCGCAAGCGCTTCTTCGGCAAGTCACTGCTGGATGCACTGGTACACCTGCCACTGGTATTGCCGCCGGTGGTGGTCGGCTATGTGTTGCTGGTCAACTTCGGCAGCCAGGGTGCCGCAGGGCGCCTGCTGGCGAACGTCGGCATCGATTTCTCCTTCCGCTGGACCGGCGCCGCACTGGCCAGCGCGATCATGGGCTTTCCGTTGATGGTGCGCGCGATCCGCCTGTCCATCGAAGCCGTGGATCGCCGGCTTGAGCAAGCCGCCTCCACGCTGGGCGCAAGCCCCTGGCGCGTGTTCCGCACCGTGACCCTGCCACTGGCCTGGCCGGGCATCGTCGCCGGCGCAGTATTGGCCTTTGCCAAGGCGCTGGGTGAGTTTGGCGCCACCATCACCTTCGTCTCCAATATTCCCGGCGAGACGCAGACGCTTTCCAGCGCGATCTACAACCTGCTGCAGGTGCCCGGTGGCCAATCCAGCATCTGGCGCCTGGCCATGGTGGCCGTCGGTATTTCACTGCTGGCGCTGCTGCTGTCCGAATGGCTGGCGCGCCGCCAGCGCGAAGACCAGGTGTATTGATGCTGTCGTTGGACATGCAGCTGCGTCGCGGCAGTTTCGAGCGCCACGTGCGCATCGAAGACACGGCACGGGTGGTCGCGCTGAGCGGGCATTCGGGCGCCGGCAAGACCAGCGTACTGCATGCGATCGCCGGACTGGTGACACCGCGTGCGGGCCATATAGAAATTGACGGACGGCGTCTGTACGACAGCGCCCGCGGCATTGACGTGCCTGCGCATCGTCGGCGCGTGGGTTACGTGTTCCAGGACGCGCGTCTGTTTCCGCACCTGGACGTGCGTCGCAACCTGCAGTACGGCCGTCACGGCCGTAGCAATGTGCAGGCTTTTGGTTTTGATGCCGTGGTTGCCTTGCTGGGCATCGAAGCCCTGCTGGAACGACGCATCGCCAACCTGTCCGGCGGCGAAATCCAGCGCATCGCCCTGGGTCGCGCGCTGCTCTCGCAGCCGGCGTTGCTGCTGCTGGACGAACCGCTGTCGATGCTGGACCAGGCCCGCCGTGAGGAGCTGATTCCCTACCTGCAGCGGGTACGCGATGAAACTACGCTGCCCCTCATCTATGTCAGCCATTCCGCTGATGAAGTGAAGCGCCTGACTGACGCGGTGCATCTGCTGGATTGAGTACTTTCGCAGTGCGCATGGCGTCACCTCCCGCTTGACGTTAGGCTTTATGCATGACCCTGCACCTGACTGATCTGAATGAAGCCGTGGACCTGCTGTTGAAGCGGATTCCCGGCACTTTGCGCATTGGCGCACCACTGGGCATTGGCAAGCCGCACCGCTTGTTGAACGCGCTGTACCAACGCATCGAACAGGAACCCACGCGACGGCTGGAGATCTACACCGCCCTGTCGCTGGATCCCCCTGCCGCCGCACCCGGCCTTGAACGCCGTTTCCTCGCACCCTTCTCCTCTCGCCATTTTGGCGACGACTTTCCGCACCTGCTGTACGTGCAGGCATTGAAGCGCGATGCACTGCCCGAACACATCACGGTGGAAGAGTTCTACATGCAGTCCGGCGCGCTGTTGAAGTCCGCGCAGGCGCAGCGCCGCTACACCTGCCTCAACTACACCCAGGCCGCCAGCGGCGTGGCCCAGCGTGGTGCCAATGTGATCGTGCAGAAGGTGGCGCTGGAACCTGCTCCGGTTGAAGGTCGCGCGCCGCGGCTTTCCCTGTCCTGCAATACCGACACCACCCAGGACACGGTGGATGCGATCCGCGCGCTGGGATTGCCGCGCCCGCTGCTGATCGCAGAGATAGACCCGGCACTGCCGTGGATAGGCGGTACGGCCGTGGTGGAAGAAAGCTACTTCGACATCGTGATCACACCACCGGGACCGTATCCGAAGCTGTTCGCCATGCCGCGCCAGCCGGTCAGCGACAGCGACTACGCCATAGGCCTGTATGCCAGCACCCTGGTGCGCGACGGCGGCACCCTGCAGATCGGCATCGGGGCGCTGGCCGACGCGCTGTCGCATGCGCTGGTCCTGCGCCATACCGACAATGACAAGTATCGCGAGGTGCTGCAGGCACTGGATCCGGAACTGGCCCATCACCCGGCGGTGATCGCCAGTGGCGGCATGGATCCATTCCAGACCGGCCTGTATGGCTGCAGCGAAATGCTCAATGAAGGCTTCAGGCGCCTGGTCGAGGCCGGTGTGATCCGGCGCAAGGTGGTAGATGATGAAGCACTGATGGAACGCCTTGCCAATGGCACTGCCAACCTGGGCGACCAGGCCCGGCTGCAACGTGACGGCGAGTACCTGCACGGCGCGTTCTACCTGGGCTCACCGGCGTTCTACGAGTGGCTGCGCACCCTTCCCGACGACCAGCGGCGTGCGATCGGCATGCGCCGGATCAGCGAGATCAACCAGCTCTACGGCGGCCAGGAATCACTGGAGCGCCTGCAGCGGGTAGGCTCGCGTTTTTTCAACACCTGCATGATGGCCACCGCGCTGGGTGATGCGGTGTCTGATGGGCTTGAAGACGGGCGCATCGTCTCCGGCGTCGGTGGCCAGTACAACTTCGTGGCCATGGCCCATGCGCTGGACGATGCGCGCAGCGTGCTGATGTTCCGTTCCGGCCGCGGCGAAGGCACGCAGGCCGAATCCAGCGTGCGCTGGAACTACGGGCACACGACCATCCCGCGTCACCTGCGCGATATCTTCGTCAACGAATACGGTATTGCCGACCTGTTGGGCCAGACCGACGAGGATTGCGTGATTGCGATGACCGCCATCACCGACGTGCGCTTCCAGCAGAAGCTGCTGGAGACCGCGAAGGCATCGAAGAAGCTGCGCAGCGATTTCGTCGGCGAAACGGAGTGGTCACGCAACACGCGCCAGCGCCTGGGCGCAGCGTTGGCGCCATTCCGGCAGGACGGCACCCTACCCGACTACCCATTGGGCAGCGATTTCACCGAAGTGGAGCAGCGGCTGGTAAAGGCACTGGGGTGGTTGAAGGCCAGAACCTCGACCACGGCTGCAAAAGCAGGCATGGTATTGCGCGCCTTGGCAGCGAACAGCGAAGACCGCGAAGCGCTGACGCGGATGAGGCTGGAGTCCCCGCGAGGATTCTCGGAAAGGATTGAAGCAAAGCTGGTTGCGCTGGGCTTGAGTGAGACTCGCAACTAGCCAGGAATATTCAAGATTGTCATCCCGGCGGCTTGCAACAGCGAAACTGGTCAAGCCGGCACTCAACTATGAGCTCACGAACGGCGGATGGTGAGCTGGCGCGTCAATATGGGTCCCGGCTTTCGCCGGGATGACGGCCACCAAAAATGATCTGCGCAAACTCAGCCCAGCGACTTGGCTGCTTCCACCACTTTTTCGGCGGTGATACCGAAGTATGGATACAGCACTTCGGCCGGCGCTGAAGCACCAAAGGTATCGATGCCGATCACCGCGCCATCCAGGCCCACGTATTGGCCCCAGAAACCGGTGACCCCGGCTTCGATGGCCACGCGCTTGCGCACCGCGTTGGGCAGCACCGACTCGCGATAGTCCGCCGGCTGGCGATCAAACACGTCGGTCGAGGGCATCGACACCACGCGCACCTTGATGCCCTCGGCCTCCAGCGTGGCCTTGGCCTGGGTGGCCAGGCCGACTTCGGAGCCGGTGGCGATCAGGATCACGTCAGGCGTGCCGCCCTGCGCCTCAGCCAGCACATAACCACCACGCGCGATGTCGGCCACCTGCGCTTCGCTGCGTGGCTGGTGCTGCAGGTTCTGGCGGCTGAAGACCAGGCAGCTGGGGCCATCCTTGCGCTCGATCGCCGCGCGCCAGGACACCGCCGATTCGACTGCGTCACAGGGGCGCCAGACATCGTTGTTGGGAATGTAGCGCAGCGAAGCCAGGTGCTCGACAGGCTGGTGGGTGGGGCCGTCTTCGCCCAGGCCGATGGAATCATGGGTGTACACATGGATCGCGTGTGCGGGATTCAGCGCGCTCATGCGCACCGCGTTGCGCGCGTAGTCGCTGAACACCAGGAAGGTGGCGTCGAAAGGAATGAAACCACCATGCAGCGCCAGGCCATTGCTGATGGCGGTCATGGCGAATTCGCGCACGCCGTAATACACGTAGTTGGCGTCCGGATCACGGCTGGCCACCGACTTGCTGGCCTTCCACAGGGTCAGGTTGGAATGGGCCAGGTCGGCCGAACCGCCAATCAGTTCAGGCAACAGCGGCGCGAATGCCTCGATCGCCATCTGTGAGGCCTTGCGCGAGGCGATGACCGGGCCGTCAGCCTGCAATTTCGCAATGAAGGCATTGGCGGAATCAACAAAGCCTGCCGGCAGCTCGCCTCGCGAGCGGCGCGCAAACTCCGCGGCTTGCTCGGCATGGGCGCCTGCGTACTGGTCACGCAGCGCATTCCACTTGGCCTCGCGCGCGTCACCGGCCTCGCCGGCGCGCCAGCCTGCGTAGATTTCCTCGGGAATCTCGAACGGTCCGTAGGGCCATTCCAGCTGCGCGCGTGTAGCGGCCAGTTCCTCCTTGCCCAGCGGTGAGCCGTGCGAGGATTCCTTGCCGCCCTTGTTCGGCGAGCCAAAGCCAATGGTGGTGCGGCAGCAGATCAGGGTCGGCTTGTCGGAAGCCTTCAAGGCAGTGTCGATGGCAGTCTTGATCTCAACCGCGTCCTGGCCGTTGACGTTGCGGATCACCTGCCAGCCGTAGGCTTCAAAGCGTGCGGGCGTATCGTCAGTGAACCAGCCATCGGTGTTGCCGTCGATGGAGATCTTGTTGTCGTCCCAGAACGCGACCAGCTTGCCCAGGCCCCAGGTACCGGCCAACGAGGCCGCTTCGTGGGAAATGCCTTCCATCAGGCAACCATCGCCCATGAATACCCAGGTGCGGTGGTCCACCAGGTCCAGTTCGGGACGGTTGTAGCGCTGGGCCAGCAGCTTCTCGGCCAGCGCAAAACCGACGGCGTTGGCGAAGCCCTGCCCTAGCGGCCCGGTTGTGGTTTCCACGCCGGGGGTTTCGCTGTGTTCCGGGTGCCCGGCAGTCTTGCTGTGCAGCTGGCGGAAATTCTTCAGCTCCTGCAGCGGCAGGTCGTAGCCACTGAGGTGCAGCAGTGCGTACTGCAACATCGAACCGTGGCCGTTGGACAACACAAAACGGTCGCGATTGACCCACTTCGGATTGTTCGGATTGTGGCTGAGGTAGTCATTCCACAGCACTTCGGCAATGTCGGCCATGCCCATGGGCATGCCGGGATGGCCGGATTTGGCGGCTTCCACCGCGTCTGCGGCGAGGAAACGGATGGCGTTGGCAAGCTGGCGGCGGGTCGGGGCAGTCATGGCGGGAAAATGGCATCCGGGATCGGCGCCCCTATTGTCCCATTCCTGCACCGGGCGTGTCGCCATCTGCAAACGACAACCACAGTAACTGGAATGGGGTTTCGCCGTTCCTGCTATCCAATGACCCGCCGCCCCCGCCAGGCCGCCTTATTCGGAGCAGATCGCCTTGAACACCGCGTCCTGGCTCAGCGCCTTTCCGGGCGGAGACTTGAGCGTGGTGGTGACTTTGGCCCCTTTTGCTGAGGGCTCGACGATAAGCATGAAGTCAAGCGTGGCCGCAGAGCCGTCGCCGCCGGTAGTTGCCTGCTCAGCGCTGAGGATGCCCATCTCCTTGTCGACATGGAT
Source organism: Pseudoxanthomonas sp. (assembly GCA_039927795.1). Taxonomy (GTDB): domain Bacteria; phylum Pseudomonadota; class Gammaproteobacteria; order Xanthomonadales; family Xanthomonadaceae; genus Pseudoxanthomonas_A. The sequence goes on along the minus strand of JBDSUI010000240.1, from coordinate 5,281 downwards.
TATCTTCAGGCCGCTTTTCGCCACGTCGGCGTAAATGCGCTTGAATAATGCCTGCTGCGTTTCGGCGGGGAATTCTTCCCAGCTGCTAAACGTCCGCCCCATCAGGAAACTTCCGGTTTGCTTGAAATTGGCACGGCATTGCTGCTCATTTGCCAGCGCATCAGCGCTGATCAGCAGTAGGGAAAGGAGCGCGGCCTTAGGCAGTAACAGCATGATTTTTCCTCATCCGCACGACGTCCGATCGAACGCCTCCATGCGTTAAGGAAAGTATCTACGGCACGCGGCCAGCCTGCAACCCAGGATGCCCGTCGAATCACCTCTGGTCCGCATTGGCTAGCGCGCTGTCGATCTCACCATGCGCCACCAGCGTGGCCAGGGTCAGGTCGCCGGTCACGTTGAGCGTGGTGCGGCACATGTCCAGGAAATGGTTGACGCCCAGGATCATGCCGATGCCCACCGGGTCCACGCCGACCATGGCGCAGATCAGCGCCACCACCGGCAGCGAGCCCGAGGGCACGCCAGCGGTGCCTATGCCGCCCAGAATGCAGACCAGCATCACCGTGACCTGTTGCCAGAGGGTCAGGTCGACGCCGAAGAACTGGGCCAGGAACAAGACAGTGACCCCTTCGAACAAGGCGGTGCCGTTCTGGTTGGCGGTGGCGCCCACGGTCAGCACGAAGCGCGACACGCGGTTGGGCAACTGCAGTTTTTCCTCGGCCACGCGCAAGGCAGTCGGCAAGGTCGCGTTGCTGGATGCGGTGGAAAACGCCATGACGCTGGCTTCCTGGGTGGCACGGAAAAACGCCAGTGGCGACTTTCCTATTGCCTTCAGCGCAAGCGAATAGACCACGAACATGTGCACGGCCAGCGCCAGCACCACCACGCCCACGTAAGCACCCAGACGTACCAGCAGGTCGAAACCGAAGATCGCGGCCAGGTTGAACATGAAGCAGGCCACCGCGTACGGCGCCAGGCGGATCACCAGACCGATCAGGGTCATGGAGACCTCGAAGATGCCTTCGATGCCGCGCTTGAGGATGCCGGTGTTCTCCGATGGCGTCAGCACCAGGCCCACGCCAAACATCACCGCGAAAAACATCAGCGCCAGGATGGAGCCATTGTCGGCGGCCGCGCCAATCACGTTGCTGGGCACCACCGACAGCAGCATGTCCATGCCACGCGGCTGGGTGTCGACGCTGGCCACGATGGCCGCGGCGCGCTCGGCGTTCTCGGTGAGCAGGCTTTGCGCCAGCGCGGGATCCACGCCGGCCCCGGGCTTGAGCACGTTGACCAGTACCAGGCCGATGACCACCGCAATGGACGACAGCACCACGGTATAGGCCAGGGTCTTCCAGCCGATCCGGCCCAGCGCGCGAATGTCACCCATCTCGGCAATGCCCACCACCAGCGCCGAGAACAGCAGTGGCACGATCAGCATGAAAATCAGGTTGAGGAAGATCTTTGAGAATGGGGTGGTGACGTAAGTCGTCAGCGCCTTCACCCAGTCCGCATCGCCGCTGCCGGTAGCGTGGATGACCAGTCCCAGCAACAGGCCCAGGCCGAAGCCGATGGCCATCTTCCAGTGCAGCGGAAGTCCATTTCTGCGAGGCACGGGGTTGCCGGAAACCGGGGTGTCGCTCATGCGTTGGTCCTGTGTCGATGCGCCAGCAGCTTAGCAAACCGTCGTCCTGACGCCCGGACGACGTTTGGAGAACCTGCCGCACGTTTGCTTGTAGGTCCGAGTTTGCCCAGCTGTACGGCGCTAGATATCCGCAAGTCCAGAAAGCAGCCGAGCTTGCTCGGCTCTACAAAATGCATGTCCGTCCGGGCGCCCTATTTCGCCGGCGGATACAGCGGCGGCAGGATTTCCTTGCGCGATGCTGGCGCGGCTTGCCAGCAAGGGCCATTGCGGAATGCCTCGCGCAATGCGGCGCGCGCGGCGACGCCGTCGCCGCCGGCCCAGCGCACGCGACGCAGCTGTTCGATGGCCTGGCGCTGGACCGGAGAATCCAGGCCCGCGATCAACGCATCCAGGTCGGTGCTGGGTGGCGTGCTCATGCCGCGCAACACGTCGCCTACTTCATCCAGGTCGCCGTCATGCAGCGCGCGTTTCAGGTCGGCCAATGTGTGCGTGGGCAGCGCAGGCGCGATTTCCTGCACGGACGTCCCTACTGCCTTGCGGGGTGGCGCCAAGGTACGGCGACGCAGCGCCCAGACGAGCGTCAGCAACCACAATGCGGCGAATGCGGCAGCCGCCCATTTCCACAGCGGGCCCGCGGTCTGGCCGTCCACAGCACTGGCGACACGCGTGCCTGCGACCACAGCATCGCTTTCGGTATCGGGCAAGGTATTGGCGGCAAAACCACCGACCCCGCGCGCCACCTGCAGACTGAGATCCGGCAGCGAGGCGGTCTTGGCTTCGCCTGCGCGCACGTCCCACCAGGCCAGTTGCAAACCCGGCACCACCAGCTTGCCAGCGCCATTGGGGACGATGGAATAGCGGCGCGTCAGCTTGACCTGCGGCGAACCGTTGCTGAAGCTTTCGTCATATTGCGGCGGTTCGGCGAATACCTGTGCGCCGGTGATCGATGGCACCGGCAATTCCGGCATCTGTGACTGGGTCGCGCCCACCATCACCGCTTCCACCACCAGCGTGGCGGCCTCGCCGGCCCGCGCCGCCTGCGGGGCGGCAACATAGCGCAGACGAAGGTCGCGCAGCGGCAGCCAGGGTTGCGGCGCATTGGCTGGCTGCGCACGCACGGAAATTGCGCGTGGCGAGCCGCTGGCACGCATGTCGCGGCTGTTGCCGCCCAGCAGATCATCCATCCAGCCGCCTGCGCCGCGCCCACTGAAACGCGGCCCGGGAATGACCAGGGCACCACTGCGGTCGGGCACCAGCAGGAAACGGCGCTCGACCACGTTGTAGTTGCGTCCGTTGACCTGGCGCGTGGTCTGCACGTCCTTGCCCACCTGCTGCAGCGACGCGCCTTCGGGCGTGTCCAGATCCAGTTGGCCCGATACAAGTGGTACCGCATAGAACAGGCGCACGGTGACGCCAACAGACTGCTGCACGTAAGGCGTGGCATCGTCGACTTCGGTTTCCAGGAACGCGCTGGCATTGCCGCGCGAGGTGGACGCTGTCGGCGTGCCGCTGACACTGAGTACCAGCGGCGCCGTACTTTCATTGCCCACCCGCAGGGCCGGGATGGCGAGCGCTCCCACGCGCTGCGGCGTGAGCGTGGTGACGTGAGTGGTGCGCGCGGTGACCGTGCCATTGACCATCGACACGCTGCTGTTGCTGGCGCGCGCCGACACCTCGAAATCGGCGTGCAACGGTGACAGGTCCGGGCGCACCGCGACCTGGTCGGTTTCTATGCTGAGGGTGACCGATTCACCTAACGCAATCTGCTGGCGATCCAGCCAGGCCCGCGTGGTCGCGTGCGCAGGCAGGAGCACCAGCCACAGCAGCAGCACACCCCACGTCGCGAACCTGCCGTCATGTTTCATGGGCCTTCCTTTTGTCGGCGTTCGTATTCCAGTCGGAACTTGGTTTTCAGCAATCCACCGGGCTCATCCGGCACGCGCCGCAACCAGGCTTCCACCGCCTGCCGTTGCTCGCGCTGCTGCGGGGTTTCGGTGCGCGCGGCGCCCTGGGGCTGCGCGGCCGACGGCTTATCGCTGGCCTCCTTGCCCTCCTTGCCCATCGCCTGCTCCATGCGTTTGCGTTGTGCCGCATCGGCGGCCTCTTGCGCCTTGGCGTCGGCCGCCTGTTGTTGTGGCGAAGCGCCAGGACCTGGCTTTTCCCCTGGCTTGTCAGACGCAGGTGGTGACTGCTTGGGATCCTTACCTGGCGCCGAAGGCTTGTTCCCCGGCTGGGGCGACCCCTGGCCCTCGTTGCCGGAAGGCTTCTCCTTCTGCTGATCGCCCTGCCCGTCTTGCGGATTCTTTCCGTCGTTGCTCTGGTTCTTGCGCTTGCGTGCCGCATCGACGACCTTGCGATTCTCGATGGCATCTTCCATGTTGGGTTGCAGCTTCAATGCCTGGTCGTAGGCGGCGATGGCCTGGTCGTAGCGGCCCAGCTTGGCCAGCGCATTGCCCTGGTTGTAGAGCGCGTCCACCGTTTCGATGCCGGTGAACGCCTTTTCCGCGGCGGCGAAATCGCCCTTGCGATACGCGTCGGCACCTTGCGCAATGCGTTCGTGCTGTTGTTGGTCCGCACGTTGCCACAGGCTGCCTTCGGCGGCGTGCGCGGGCATGGCGAGGGGCATGCTCAGGCACAGCAGGATGGCGGCCAATGCGCCGCCACGCCGGAACGCGAACAGAGCCAGCAGCATCAGCGGGGGCAGCAGCCAATAACCTTCATCAAGCCAGGCCAGCCCTTGTTCACCACGCTGTGCCGCGCGGCCCGCTTGGGCGGGATCGAGCACACCGAGTGCCTGCAGGTCGCCCTCGCCTGCTGACAGCGGCTGATAGCCACCGCCGCCTGCCGTACCCAATGCTGCCAACGAGGCGGGCTGCAGCCGCGCCTGCAGAATGCGGCCTTCCGCATCACGATAAGGTGCACCTGCCAGCGTACCTACGCCCAGCACGGCCACACGGAAGCCTTGGCGCGACGCCGCGGCCGCGGCTGCCAGCGCGCCGGCATCCGCATGGTCGGCCATGATCAGGATGTCGCCTCGTTCAAAGCCAGCCTGTTGCAACAGACGCACCGACCAGGCGATGGCCTTGTCCGCCTGCTGCCCATCGACGGGCATCACCGCAGGTTCCAGTGCATCCAGGAACAGCGCCACATTGGCGGCGTCGTCGGTCAGCGGCGCGACCGTAAAGGCTTCGCCCGCATACGCGACCAGACCGACCTGCCCGCCGGCGCGATCACGCAACAAGGTGGCGATCTTGGAACGCGCCTGCAGCAGTCGAGACGGAGGCAGATCGGGCGCCGTCATGCTGCTGGACAGGTCGAAGGCAATCACCAACGGGGTCTGCGATTGCCACAGTGGTTGTTCGCCTTGGCGCCAGCTTGGGCCAGCCAGCGCCAGCACCGCCAGCAGATAGCCCAGCGCAGCCATCCAGACCGCACTAAGCGTGGTTTTACCTGCTGTTTCCAGCAGGTGCGGCAACAGGTGCGCATCGACTACATCGCGCCAGGCATGCTGCTGGCGCTGGCGCAGCCGCCACAACCCCCACCACAGCGGCAGCGCCAATAGTGCCCACAGCCAGTGCGGCCGCAGGAAGTGCAGCGCATTCCACCAGGCGCTCATCGCCACCGGCCCGGCAGCAGGAA
>JBDSUI010000239.1:0-2574 GCA_039927795.1 Pseudoxanthomonas sp. | reverse complement strand
ATTCGCGCATCGACGAGACCATAGACCGCATCGCGGCGCGGGTGAAAGTGGGCAACGTCTACGTCAACCGCAACCAGATCGGTGCGGTGGTCGGGGTGCAGCCGTTCGGCGGCCAGGGACTATCGGGCACCGGCCCCAAGGCCGGCGGCCCGCACTACCTGCCGCGTTTCGCCACCGAGAAAACCATTACCGTCAACACCACAGCCGCCGGCGGCAACGCCTCGCTGCTGACGCTGGGCGACTAACAGGTCGAAGTTGGGCGGGATCCTGTTGTGGCTTGGCCGTTCATCCCGTCTGGCTGCCGTGACTGCGCGCGGCAGGCACCGCCGCGCATGCGGCAGAGGCGATTGAGGCCGTTTCCATAGGGCCAGGACTCAGTGCGCGGGGGGGGCTGGTACCGAGGGCGCCAACAGCGGCGCGGGGCGCGATGTACAGACGCTGCCGACAACACCTAGCCCGCAACCGACCATGCGCAATGCCCGGGGTGGGCGACGCCGTGGACGTCTACCATGCGGCCAATAACCACCGACTTCTAAAATCTGTTGCGCTACGAAGCCAAGCGGCTGGGCTACAACCAGTTGGCGCTGAGTGGCCCGGAAGCGTCGAACCCTCACTGCACACCCGCCTTTGCCACACAAAAAACCCCGCCGAAGCGGGGCTTTTTTCTACGCAGTAAACACTAGGCCTAGAACTTGTACTGCGCCGAAATGCCGTACAGGTCGGCACCACCGTCATAGCTGCCGCCCAGGAACGCGCCTTGACCACTGGCACCGGCCACCAGCGCCACTTCCGGCGTGTCTGCCAGCTGCACGCGGGTGTAGTTACCACTGACTTCCCAATGCTCGGCCGGTGCCCAGGTCACGCCCACGGCGTAAAAATTGCGATCCTGGTCAGGCAGACGCGGCGTGCGGTACGGGCGACTGACCGGCGAGCTGTCACGGCCCAGGCCAGCGCGGAAGGTCAGCGTATCGCTGAACGTGTACTCGCCACCCAGCGAATAGAAGTCGGCTTTTTCCCACAGATAGTCTTCGGCACTGTCAGGCTGGGCTGGATTGTCGAAGGTAATGCGGATTTCCTTCAGCGAGCTCCAGTCGGTGCGCTGGTATTCGCTCATCAGGGCAAGCCGGTCAGTGGCCTGCCAGGTCACGCTGACCGTATCCACGCTGGGCAGGGTCAGCTTGGCGCCGCCCTTGCCATCCTGGTACTGGCCAGGCGCACCCAGTGCCAGCAATCCGGAGACGCTGGTCGGCACCTCGAAATCAGCGTTTCCGGTGACTTCGTGGTCCACTTCGGAACGGTGCGAATAGCCGATCGAGAGACGATCAGTGGGGCGCCAGTTGGCACCGGCGATCCAGCCCAGGTTGGTGTCGTGGCCTTCAATGGTGGCCATGCCGTCGTTCATCTGCGGGCCGATACCGGTGCCGGGCGCACAGAACACGGCGGCAAGCTTGCAGATGCCGGTGCCGAAGTCGATGGCGTTGGACAGGGTCACGTCGGCGCGCTCGATGATCAGGCCGGCGCCGACCGAGAAGGTGTCGCTCAGGTTTACCGAGGCCGCCAGGGTCAGATCGACCACGCGCACATCCGATTCCAGCGCGTGGTAGCGGCCTACCCAGCCCTTGTCATAGTCGGTGGCCAGGCCAAACGGCGCGCTGATCATGGCGCCCAGGGTCAGGCCTTCAAACCCGCCGGTCAGTGGCTTGACGATGGACATCGAGGGTACCGGATTGAGCCCGCCGGCATCACCGCCATCGTTGCCGGTCAGCGGATTACCCAGACCGTCGGTACCGCCGCCCTTGAACTCGAAAGAAAGGTCGATCAACGTGGCGTCCACCTGGGCGGTGGTCCGTTCGAACGTAGACATGACCGCCGGATTATTGGCTACTACCGCAGTGTCGCCCTGGGCCGAGCCTGCGCCGGCAAACGCACGACCGGCGGCCTTGACGCTGTTTTCCTTCAGATGGAACGCTTCGGCGCTGGCATTGCCAGCCGCCAGGGCACCGGCAATACCGAACGCCAGGGCGGAAAGTTGGATGAATCGAGTTGCATGCAGCATGGAATTTTTCTCCGGAAGACAGGGAACCACTTTGGCTGGGTCGTGGGCGACTGGGACCTGTCATGGAGCCATGCCCGCACGCCGGAAGCTCTTTCCGACAGTACGACACCGTACGTGATTATACCTTGCAAATTAACCAGTTACTAACATTACATGCTGAATAGGGTTAGTTGGGCCGCGCGGAGAAAGCCCGTAAGGTACCCGTGCGCCCCCGCCCGCTCTGTCATTACAAACCCGCGTTGCTTTCCTCCATGTTCGTTTCGCTCCCCTCCCGCAACAAAGCCGCCCTGCGCTGGGCTACCCCGGTGCTGTTCGCGAGTCTGTGGTTCGCGTTCCTGTGGGTGGCGATGCGGCCGGCGGCAACCCACAGCAGCTTGATGCTGAACTGGGGGGCGCTGTCGGGCGGCCTGTCCGCGCCCGAGGCGTGGATGGCGAGCGTGCGTGATGGCAGCGCGCTGCGGCTGTTCACCGCCCTGTTTCTGCACGCTGACTGGGCCCATCTGCTGGGCAACCTGGTG
>JBDSUI010000238.1:0-4251 GCA_039927795.1 Pseudoxanthomonas sp. | reverse complement strand
CCTGCGGACACGCTGTATTCCGAGGGTCACGACTCGGCGACGCGTTCGCGCGCCAGCAACGCCTGTTTCATCGGCAGTCCCCAGCGGTAGCCGCCCAGCGAACCATCACCGCGAATGATCCGGTGGCACGGCACCACCACGGCCACCCGATTGGAGGCACAGGCGCTGGCCACTGCGCGCGCGGCCCGGGGCGCACCCAAGGCGCTCGCCTGCTCCGAATAACTAAGCGTCTGGCCCACTGGAATTTTCATCAACGCATCCCACACCCGTTTCTGGAAAGCGGTGCCGACCAGATCCAAAGGTACTTCGCTCTCGCCTCCAGCCAGCCGCTCAGCCACGGCGCGCAGTCGCGGAGCCAGGAACTCATCCCTGCCCGCTTCAACGCGCTGGATATCGGCGTTGGGAAACTCGCTGCGCAACTTGTGCTCCAGCAGTGCCGGTGCGGCGCCCAGCTCGATTGAGCAGATGCCGCGTTCGGTCGCCGCGACCAGTGCAATACCCAGCACCGTTTCCAGCAGCGACCAGCGGATCTGCATGCCCGCACCCCCGGCGCGATACGTCGCCGGGGTCATGCCCAACCTGGCCGCGCCGTGCTCGTACACGCGTGAGGGCGAGCTATAGCCGGCATCGTAAAGTGCTGCACTGATCTCATTGCCGGCGCGCAGGCCTGACTTCAACGCAGCCAGTTTCTTCTGCGCCAGGTATTCGGCAGGGCTCATCCCATAGCGGGACTGGAACCGGCGCTGCAGGTGCGAAGGGCTCAGGCCAACTGCAGCGGCCAGTGCATCCAGGGTCGGGGCGCCGCCATCGAGCAGGCTGCGTGCGCGTTCAAGTTTTTCATCATGTCTGTGCATGGCCCACAGCGTAGCGGGCGCACCACGCGCCCGCTATCCGATTCTTGCTATGTCCTTGCCAGGGATGGAGAGGGAAAAATCCCTCAGTCCGCCCAGCTGCCAGGCATGGTCGATTCCGGCAACACCTGTGCCGAAAGCGTACGGTCCTGGCCCAGCACCTCGATTGCATCGGCCAGGATCGCCGCAGATTCGCGCAGCAGCGGATCCGGACGCTTATCGGCCAGTTTCTCGCGCGCGGCATCCTTGATAATGTCGCGCTCGCTGGCACCCAGACCGTCGTCGGCGGCGTCCTCGGCCAGCGGATCCAGGGCCAGACCCAGTGCCTTGCGCTCGGCCTGGCGCTGCTTGCGTTGCGTGTCCTGCTTGTCACGCTCGGCGCGGCGCTCGGCTTCGTTGAGCGAGACATACTTCTTGGCGGCTTCGGCGCGGAAATCACTCACGTCCTTGGACCACCACTGGAATTCCTTGTCGTTCAACACGCGGGTGGCATGCAGTGCTTCCAGCCGTGGCAGCAGCGGCGCGAAATTGCCGTACTGGGTGTGCGCCACGGCGGCAATCTGGGTCCAGGGCAGCGCGTTGTCGTAGGTACTCTCGCCATACTCGGTGGCATCCACGCTGACCGGGAAGGCGATATCCGGCACCACTCCCTTGTGCTGGGTGCTACCACCGGCCACGCGGAAGAACTGGGCAATGGTCAACTTGACCTGGCCGAAACGCGGGGTTTCGTTGGCGGGCCAGCGGTCCAGGTCGACCATGTTCTGCACGGTCCCCTTGCCGAAGGTGGTTTCGCCAATCACCAGGCCCCGTCCGTAGTCCTGGATGGCACCGGCGAAGATTTCCGAAGCCGACGCCGAACCACGATTGGTCAGCACGGCCAACGGACCATCCCAGGCTACACCGGGCTTGGTGTCCGCATTGATGGTGACCCGGCCGCCGGATTCACGCACCTGCACCACCGGCCCCTTGTCAATGAACAAGCCGGTCAGTTCAACCGCCTCGTCCAGCGAACCGCCGCCGTTATTGCGCAGATCCATGACCACGCCGGAGATTCCGTCGGCCTTGAATTGCGCCAGCAATTTGCCGATGTCGCGCGTGGCCGAGGTGTAGTCATTCGGGTTGCGGCGACGACCTTCGAAATCCTGATAGAACGCCGGCAGCTTGACCACGCCAATGCGACGCTCGGGCTGGCCGTCGGTAGCAGGCAAGGTGATGGTCTCGGCCTTGGCCGCCTGCTCTTCCAGCTTTACTTTCTGGCGGGTGATGGTGACCTGCGCATGCTTGCCATCCACACCGCTCTCGGCCGGGATGTATTCCAGGCGCACCTGGGTGTCCTTCTTGCCGCGGATCTGGGTGACCACGTCATCGATGCGCCAGCCGATCACGTCGGTCATTGGGCCAGACTTGCCCTGGCCCACGGCAACGATGCGATCACCGGCCTTGAGCTGCCCATTCATGTCAGCCGGGCCGCCGGGAATGATCTCGCGGATCACCACCAGATCATCCTGGCGCTGCAGCTGCGCGCCGATGCCTTCCAGCGAGAGGGACATCGACTGGTTGAAATTCTCGGCCGTCTTGGGAGTGAAGTAATCGGTGTGTGGATCGATGGCACTGGAATAGCCATTGAGGAAGGTCTGGAACACATCCTCGCTCTTCAGCTCATTGACGCTGCGCTGGTACGTCGCATAGCGCTTGTCCAGCGTCTTGCGGATTTCCGCAGGCTGCTTGCCAGCCAGCTTCAGCCGCAGCCAGTCGTTCATCACCGACTTCTTCCAGACGCCGTCCAGCTCCTGCGAATTGGTGGCCCACGGAGCTTCCTCGCGGTCGTATTCCCAACGCTCGTTACCGCTGAAATCGAAGTCCTGCTTGAGCAATGCACGGGCATGGGCAACACGTTCGCCGACGCGCTTTTTATAGACGGCAAAAATGTCATAGGCCGGCGTGAGTTCGCCGCTGCGAATGGCATCGTCCATCTGGGTTTTATACGGACCGAACTGGTCGATGTCGGCCATGGTGAAATACTGCTTGCCCCCGTCCAGCGCTTCCAGATAGCGCTTGAAGATGTCCTGCGAAAGCGCATCGTCCAGCGCCCGCGGTCGGTAGGCGTAGCGGCTGTCAGACAGCAAGCCATACACTAGCTTGGCGGTAGTGGACTGGTCGGCGGTGGGGCCGCCCACAGTGGACCGCGCATCGCCATCGGCGCGTGCCAGCAGGGCAAGCGGAACGATCAGCGCAAGCGAAAGGAGGGCTACTGCGGGAGTCTTGAATTTCATTCGGCTACTCATTGGCACCAATGACCTGTGGGGATGCTGCAACACGCTGTGACCTGGCGACAGTGCCGAAAGTTGCCGACCCTGTCACCTGCTTTCAGCCTACCGGCGCGCAGCCGCCAAGATGTGAATGCTTCGTTCCCGCGTATGCCGCGACGAGGCGACGGTTCAGCCGGCGACGCCCGCGTGTTTGGCCTGCAGGTCGGCGTGGTAGGAAGAACGCACCAGCGGTCCGGAGGCGACATGGCTGAAGCCCAGCGCGTTGCCGAATCGTTCCAGTTCGGCGAATTCTTCAGGGGTCCAGTAGCGCAATACCGGATGGTGGTGCGCGGTAGGCTGCAGATACTGGCCGATGGTGATCATGTCCACGTCATGCGCGCGCAGGTCGCGCAGGGTGGCCTGCACCTGCTCCATGGTCTCGCCCAGGCCGAGCATGATCCCGGACTTGGTCGGCAGCTGCGGGTGCTGCCGCTTGAACTTCTGCAGCAGGGTCAGCGACCACTGGTAGTCGGCACCGGGGCGCACATTGGTGTAGAGGTCGGGCACGGTCTCGATATTGTGGTTGAACACGTCCGGCGGATTGGCGGCCAGGATTTCCAGCGCGCGATCCATGCGACCTTTGCCACGGAAATCCGGGGTCAGGATCTCGATGCGCGTGCCCGGCGAATGATCGCGGATGGCCGCGATGCAGTCGACGAAATGCTGGGCACCGCCGTCACGCAAATCGTCACGGTCGACCGAAGTCACCACCACGTACTTCAGCCCCATGTCGGCGACGGTAGTGGCCAGGCTCAGCGGCTCGCTGGCATCCGGCGGCTTGGGCCGGCCATGGGCGACATCGCAGAACGAGCAGCGCCGGGTGCAGACCTCGCCCAGGATCATGAAGGTGGCCGTGCCGTGGCTGAAGCATTCGTGGATATTGGGGCAGCTGGCTTCTTCGCAGACGGTGACCAGGCGGTTTTCACGCAGCTTGGCCTTCAGCCGCGCCACTGAACCGTCACTGGGAATGCGCACCCGGATCCACGAGGGTTTGCGCAGAACCGGCGCATCCAGGAACTGCACCGGCGAGCGGCCTATCTTGTCGCCGCCAATCTGCTTGACCCCGGTTTCCAGCGAGGGCGCCGCAGCGG
>JBDSUI010000237.1:0-9279 GCA_039927795.1 Pseudoxanthomonas sp. | reverse complement strand
TGGGCGAAAGGTTTCCTGTCGGCGCAGGTTGCAGCCACCCTGGGTCTGCTGCCGCTGACCGTTGCCCTGTTCGGGCAGGCCTCGGCCGTGGGCCCGCTGATCAATCTGGTGGCGATTCCCTGGTGGAGCCTGGTGGTGGTGCCACTGTCGCTGATTGGCACCGCGCTGGAGGCGGTGTCCGCCGGTGCGGGGATCTGGGCATGGGGTGCCGCTGCGTGGTGCTTCGATCTGACCTGGCCCACCTTCGTTGCACTGGCGCAAAGCCGCTTTGCGTTGTGGTGGCTGCCCGAACCTGCCTGGTATGCCTTGCCGCTGGCGATGCTGGGCGCGTTCTGGCTGCTATTGCCGCGTGGCGTGCCGGGTAAAGCACTGGCCGCCTTGTTATGGCTGCCTTTGCTTTGGCCGGATCTGGAGTCGCCGAGGGACGGCGAGGTGGAGTTGCTGGTAATCGATGTGGGGCAGGGATTGTCGGTGCTGATCCGGACCCGGCAGCATTCCCTGCTGTACGACACGGGTCCTGCGGTCCCGGACGGCTTCGATGCAGGCGAGCGCGCCGTAGTGCCAGCGCTGCGCGCGATGGGAGTGACGGCGCTGGACCGCGTGGTGCTCAGTCATGCTGACAATGACCACGCCGGCGGCTTCACTTCGGTGGTTGCCGCGATTCCTTCGCACGGGTCACTCACGCCCGCAGGCTCCCCGATTACGGCGGACGCTGCCTGCGTGGCCGGGCAGTCCTGGACTTGGGATGGCGTGCGCTTCCGCTTCCTGCATCCCACCCTGCATTTTCCCTATCTTGGCAATGAAGCCAGTTGTGTCCTGCGCATTGAAAGCGCCCACGGCGCCGCATTGCTGACCAGTGACATCGGCGCGGTAATCGAGCGTGAATTGGTCCGGCGGGTTCCCCGCGACCTGCGGGCTGAAGTGGTATTTGCCGCACATCATGGCAGCGGCGGGTCCTCGGACCCGGATTTCGTCGCTGCAACCGGGGCGCGGCTGGCACTGGTCTCGGCCGGGTTCGGCAACCGTTTCGGGCATCCGAGGGCGGACGTGGTGGGCCGCTGGCAGGCGCGCGGGGCTGAAGTACTCAACACCGCACACAGCGGGGCGATTCGGCTGTGGCTGGGAAGGGGCGGCCTGCAGCTGCGCGAAAGACGTGCGGACCGCGCCAGGCTGTGGGACGCGGTGCGGCGGCGCGAGGCGGCTACGCTATCCTATCGGCCTGTAAACAGACGGCCACAGGTGCCGGAGGACTGAACGTGCTGGAATTGGTCAAGGCCGGTGGGTGGCCCATGATTCCCCTGCTGCTGCTGGCGGTGGTCGCGCTGGCGATCGTGGTTGAACGCTTCTGGACCCTGCGCCGCAAGGAAGTTCTACCGCCGAATCTGGGCGAGGAAGTCCGCAACTGGGCCGGGCGCGGACCGCTTGACCCCGCCCACATTGAATCCCTGCGCCGCAATTCGCCACTGGGCGCGCTGCTGGCTGCGGCGCTGGACACGCGCAACCGGCCGCGTGACCAGGTCCGCGAACGCATCGAGGACACCGGCCGTCACCTGGTGCACCGGATGGAGAAGTTCCTCAACAGTTTGGGCACCATTGCCGCGGCAGGTCCGTTGCTGGGGCTGCTGGGCACGGTGGTGGGCATGATCCAGATGTTCATGGGCATTCTTGACCACGGCGTAGGCGATGTGAACCAGCTCGCCGGCGGCATCGGCAAGGCGCTGGTCTGCACGGCGACCGGCATGATCGTGGCCATTCCGGCGCTCATGTTCCACCGCTATTTCCGTGGGCGGGTGACCGGATATGTGATCGAGATGGAACAGCAGGCCACCGCGCTGCTTGATTCGCTGGATGCCAAGGCCGTGGTCGCCGCGCGCGCGCGCAGCGCCCCCGGCAACGCGGCCGCGACGGTCGTGCAGGGCTGATCGCTGCATGCGCATTCGCGACGACCGGGCCCACGATGAGCCGGAAATAAATCTGGTGCCGTTGATCGACGTCATCCTGGTGCTCATCATCTTCTTCGTGATCACCACGACCTTCGACGCGCGCTCGACCCTGCAGCTGCAGTTGCCCAGTGCCACCGGTGAGCCGGCCGGCGACCAGACCAAGGCGCTGAGCGTGCTGATCAATGCCGAAGGCCGCTATTTCGTCGGCGACCAGGAACTGCTCCGCACCGACATCGATGCCTTGAAGCGGGCGCTGGAGGTGGCAGGTGGCAGTGATCGCGCGCGCCCGGTGCTGCTGCGCGCCGATGCGCGTACCCCGCACCAGTCGGTAGTGACGGCGCTGGATGCACTGGGTCAGCTGGGTTTCCGCCGCATCTCCATCGCCACGGCGCCCGAGCCGCAAGTGAGCAGGCACGAGTGAGCCGGCACACGTGAGCTTGCGCGAATGAGCAGGAAGAAGAAGCCGGCGGGTTCCGCCTGGCCAATCTACCGCCGGCTGGTGCGCTTCGCGCACGCCTACCGCGGGCTGCTGTCGCTGGCCCTGGTCGGCATGCTGATTGAAGCGGCGGCCGGTGGCGCCTTCACCAACCTTATGAAGCCGGTGGTCGACCAGACCTTTATCGCCCGCAACAACAGCCTCAGCCTGATCCTGCCGCTGACCATCGTCGGCCTGTTCGTGGTCCGCGGCATCGCCGGCTATGTCACCGACATGTGCATGGGCAAGTCCGCGCGCAGCATCGCGCGCGACATGCGGGTGCGGATCCTGGGCAAGTACCTGCGCATGCCGGGCCTGCGCTTCGATGGCGAGCCGGTGCCCTCGATGCTTGTGCGGCTGGGTTCGGACAGCGACCAGGTGGCGCAGGCCGCGGTGGACGCGATGAAGGTGATGCTGCAGCAGTCGTTCCAGATCATCGCCGCACTGGTGGTAATGCTGTGGACCAGCTGGCAGGTGACGGTGGCGATCCTGATCATGGCGCCGCCGCTTGCCTGGCTGATGGACAAGGTGGCCAAGCGCTACCGGCGTATCAGCCACCGCATCCAGGAAAGCAGTGCACGCCTGCTGCAGGCCGCGGATCAGGCGCTGAACAACCAACAGGAAGTGAAGATCTACGGGGCGCAGGAATCCGAGCTGGGGCGCTACGACAAGCTCGCCAACGAGAACCTGCGCCTGGCAATGAAGGTCGAGTCCACGCGCAGCGTTTCCTCTGCAGTGGTCCAGCTGATGGGATCGATCGGGCTGGCGCTGCTGCTGTTCTTCGCCGGCCGCGAAGCCATGGCCGACCGCCTCACCGCTGGCGGCTTCGTCGCCCTGATGCTGTCCATGATGGCGATCATCCCGGCGCTGAAGCAGCTGACCAACGTGCAGAACATGCTGCAGAAAGGTGTGGCCTCGGCCGAGCGCCTGTTCGCAGTGCTCGATGCCGACGACGAAGTCGATACCGGCACACGCACGCTGGCGCGTGCCAGCGGCGTGCTTGAATTCCGGCAGGTATCCGCGCGCTACCCCGGCCAGTCCCAGCCCGCGCTTCAGGACATCAGCTTCACCGCCAGGCCCGGCAGCGTCACCGCCATCGTCGGCCGCTCCGGCAGCGGCAAGTCGACCTTGATCAAGCTGATCCCGCGCTTCTACGAGCCGGAAAGCGGCGTGATCACCCTGGATGGGCATCCGCTGGGAGAATACAGGCTGTCCGACCTGCGCAGGCAGATCGCGCTGGTCGGTCAGCAGGTCATGCTGTTCGACCACAGCGTCGCCGCCAATGTCGCCTATGGGGAAATGGAGCAGGCGAGCGAGGCGGAAATACGCAGCGCGCTGGAAGGCGCCAATGCGACCGAGTTCGTCGAGCGCCTCAACGAAGGCATGCAGTCCTCCATCGGCAGCAAGGGCGGGCGCCTGTCGGGCGGCCAGCGCCAGCGCATCGCCATCGCCCGCGCGATGCTCAAGGACGCGGCCGTGCTGATCCTGGACGAAGCCACGGCGGCGCTGGACACCGAATCGGAGCGGCTGGTGCAGGACGCCCTGAACCGGCTGATGCCGGACCGCACCACCCTGGTCATCGCGCACCGGCTCTCCACCATCGAGCACGCCGACCAGGTCTTGGTGCTGGACCAGGGCCGGCTGGTGGAGCGGGGCACCCACGCCGAGCTGCTGGCGCTGGGCGGCCTGTATTCGCACTTGCACAGCATGCAGTTCCGCGAGGCCGAATGAGCATTCCCGAGCAAGGCAGGCCCGGGCAAGGCCGGCCCCCCGAGGCCTCGCCGCAGACAGCGAAGCCCGCGCACCGCACGCCTGCCTGGTGGTATGGCGACGCCTCACCGCCGCTGCATGCGCGCGCGCTGGCCGCTGTGTACGGAACGCTGACCGCTTTGCGCCGGGGCCTGTTCCGGTCGCGCGTGTTGCGCAGCCACCGGCTTGCGGTACCTGTGCTGGTGATCGGCAACGTTTCGGTGGGCGGCACCGGCAAGACCCCGCTGACCATCGCGGTGGTGCAGCGCCTTCGCGACGCGGGCTGGAATCCAGGCGTCGCCAGTCGTGGTCACGGGCGCAGCAACGAAAACGTCCCGGCGTGGGTCGAGGCGGGCACGCCGCCGGCGGAAGGCGGTGACGAACCGGTATTGATTGCGCGCCGCACCGGCGTGCGCGTGCGCGTAGACCGCGACCGCGCCGCCGCCGCACGCAAGCTGATGGCCGCAGGCTGCGACGTGATCGTGTGCGACGACGGACTGCAGCACTATCGCCTGCAGCGCGACCTTGAGATCGAGGTGATCGACGGCCGTCGCCGCTACGGCAACGGACGCCTGCTGCCTGCCGGTCCGCTGCGCGAGCTGCCCGGGCGCGGCGCCGAGTGCGACTTCCGCGTGGTCAACGGTGGAGACGCCAGCTTCGGCGAATGGTCCATGCACCTGCGCGCCGACCATGCGACCCCGCTGCGTGGTGGTCGCAACCGGCCGCTGGCCTCGTTCGGCGGCCACCGCGTGCACGCGGTGGCGGGCATCGGCAACCCGGAGCGCTTCTTCGGAATGCTGCGCGGCCTGGGCATCGGGGTGGTCCCGCACGCGTTCACCGATCATCATCGTTACGTGGCAAGCGACCTGGAGTTCGGCAGCCAACTGCCGGTGTTGATGACCGAGAAGGACGCGGTCAAGTGCGTCACCTTCGCCAACCAGTCGCACTACAGCGTGCCGGTCACTGCCGAGCTGCCGGAGGCGTTCTGGGTCGCACTGCTGGAAAGGCTGCCCAGGCGCTTGGAGAGCTCCGCATGAGCGCATGGTCGCATCAGCGCCCGCATGAGTCCTTCCGCATGAGTTCCGTCGCATGAGCCTCGACTTCATCGTCGCCATCCCCGCGCGCCACGCCGCTTCGCGGCTGCCCGGCAAGCCGCTGCGCCTGCTCGGGGGAATTCCGCTGGTGGTGCACGTGGCGCGCCGCGCACTGGCCACCGGCGCGCGCGAGGTCTGGGTGGCTGCAGACGATGCGCGCATCGCCGAGGCGCTGCGCGACACCGGTGTGCGCGTGGCGATGACCTCGCCCGACCACGCCTCCGGCAGCGACCGGCTAGCCGAGTGCGCCGACATCGCCGGCTGGTCCGACGACACCCTGGTGGTGAACCTGCAGGGTGACGAGCCTTTCGCACCGGCCGCCGGGATCCGGGCCGTTGCCGAGGTGTTGGCCGCCAGCGGCGCACCCATGGCGACCTTGGCTACGCCGGTAACCGAGGCGGCCACGCTGTTCGACCCCAATGCCGTGAAGCTGGTGCGTACGGCCACGCCATCGGGATGGGGCGATGCGCTGTACTTCAGTCGGGCGCCGATTCCCTGGCACCGGGATGCGTTCGCGCACAGTCGGGACACGCTGCCGCCGGGCGAATGGCTTCGACATATCGGCATCTATGCCTACCGTGCCGGATTCCTGCGTCAATTCGCCAACATGCCCGCGGGCGTGCTGGAACAGGTGGAATCGCTGGAGCAACTGCGCGCGCTGGAGGCGGGCTTCCGCATCGCCGTGGCACTGAGTCCCGAAGCCTTCCCCCCCGGTGTGGATACTCCCGAAGACCTGGCGCGCGCCGAACTGCATCTGGCCGGTGCCGAGTCTTGAAGCTGCTGGTGATCTGTCTGGGCAACATCTGCCGTTCGCCGCTGGCCGAAGGCGCGCTGGCGTCGCGCATTGCCGCCTCGTCTCTGGCTGGTCGGGTGCAGGTTGATTCTGCCGGCACCGCTGACTGGCATGCGGGCCTGCCGCCGGATCCGCGCGCCATTGCATGCGCGCGCGGGCACGGGGTGGATATATCGGGCTTGCGCGCACGCCAGCTCACCGACAGTGACTACCTGGAATTCGACTGGCTGCTGTGCGCGGACCCGCAGAACCTGCGCGATGTGCTTGCGCGGGCGCCCGCCGACGCACGCCACAAGGTGGTGTTGTTGCTGGACTGGGCAGGCGTGCAGGCAGGTGGCGCAGTTCCAGACCCGTATACAGGCGGCGAGCAGGAGTTCGAGCACGCTTGGCAACTGGTCGATTCGGCCGCACAGGCGGTCGTGGCCCGTCTGTGTGCAAGTTGAGACTCCGGCATAATCACTGAACACATGGATACAGTGACCGCCCCCGAACTCCCGCGAAGCCTGCAATGGCTCAATGCGCCTGCCACCTCGCTGCACGAGCAACGCGGGCGCGTGGTCGCGCTGGTCTTCGTCAATGCAGGCTCGGCGTGGTCCTGGCAGCGCTTGCGCGACGTGGCCCAGTTGCAGAGCCGCTATCCGGGCCGCCTGCAGCCGCTAGTGGTGCATGTGCCGCGCTTTGATTGCGAACGCGACCCGCAGTACGTACTCAAGCAGTTGCGCCGGCAGGGCGTGGGCTTGCCTGTCGCACACGATGCGGACTGGCATGCCTGGCAACGTTTCGGCATCGAGTCGTGGCCGACGGTCTTGCTGATTGATGCGGGCGGACAGTTGCGTGAGCGCATCGTCGGGCTGGAGTCGGTGGCGGAACTCGAACGCAGCCTGGCCGCGCTCTGCGATGCCTTGCCGTTGCCCACCGACGACGATTCACTGGCGACGGTCGAGAGCAATCCCGAACCACGCCTGCCACTGCGGTTTCCCGGCGGCATTGCGGCCACCAGCGACCGCCTGTTCGTGGCTGACAGTGGCCACCACCGTATCCTGGAATGCAACCACCAGGGTCGCGTGCTGCGCCAGTTCGGCATGGGCACCGCAGATTTCGTCGATGGCGAGCTGGAACAGGCCGCCTTCCGCCGCCCACAGGGATTGTCCGTGGCGCGGGACATGCTTTACGTCGCTGATACCGGCAACCACGCGCTACGGCGGATCATGCTGCGCAGTGGCCGCGTGGACACCCTGTGCGGCAACGGCCGCGCGGGTGACCCGGTGGAGGGCGTGGTCGGCAATGCCCGCGACATTGCGTTGAACCAGCCGCAGGCAGTGTTTGCGACCGACAACGAGGTCCATATTGCATTGGGTGGCGACAACCGCATCTGGACCTACGGGCTGGGGCGCGGCGAGCTGAGCTGGCGCGCCGGCTCCGGCCAGCTTGAGGTTCGCGACGGCAGCGGCGCCATGGCTGCCTTTGCCCAGCCGGTCGCCCTGGCCGCTGTGCAGCAGATGCTTTATGTGTGTGACTCGGTTGGCTCGGCGGTGCGTTCCCTGCAGTTGCGCAATAACCTGGTGCAGACCCTGGTCGGGCAAAGCCCCTGGGTCTTTGGTGATGCCGACGGCCCGCGTGAACGCGCCTTGCTGCAGCATCCGCAAGCCATCGCCCTGAGTCCGGACGCGCCGCTGTTGTGGATAGCCGACAGCGGCAACGGTACCCTGCGCACGCTGCGTCTGGGCGGCGGCGAAGTGGCGACCGTGCCGCTGGCCAGACGCCTGCAGGGCGTGTCCGGCCTGTCCATCGCCGCCGGTGCGGTGTGGATTGCCGAAACCGACGCGCACGCCGTGCTCCGCTACGACCTTTCCAGTGGCGAACTGGTCCGGGTCGCGATCGACGAGTGACGGGTTCCAGCGTGGCCGGTGGATTTGATGGCAAGGCCTATGCGGCGGCACTGAGCACCGCGCCGGGCGTCTATCGCATGTATGCCGCCGAT
The DNA here is from genome assembly GCA_039927795.1 of Pseudoxanthomonas sp. Classification (GTDB taxonomy): domain Bacteria; phylum Pseudomonadota; class Gammaproteobacteria; order Xanthomonadales; family Xanthomonadaceae; genus Pseudoxanthomonas_A. Next base: position 1,244 of record JBDSUI010000237.1, on the reverse strand, counting down.
GACAGCCTGCTGTACGTAGGCAAGGCCGGCGCCCTGCGCAAGCGTGTGGCCAGTTATTTCAGCAACACCCCCAAGAGTCCCCGGACCCAGGCCATGCTGGCCCAGGTGGTGCGCATGGACGTGACCGTGACCCGCACCGAAGGTGAGGCGCTGCTGCTGGAAAACCAGCTGATCAAGTCGCTGGCGCCACGCTTCAACGTCGCCCTGCGTGACGACAAGAGTTATCCCTATGTACTGCTGACCACCGAGCAGTGGCCGCGCATCGCCGTGCATCGCGGTCCGCGCGCAGTGCCAGGGCGCTATTTCGGTCCGTATCCCGGCGTCGGCGCGGTCCGCGACACCCTCAACCTGATGCAGAAGCTGTTCAAGATCCGAAACTGCGAAGACAGCGTATTCCGCAACCGCACCCGGCCTTGCCTGCAGCACCAGATCGGGCGCTGCAGCGCGCCGTGCGTGGGCCTGGTGGACGCGCTTGACTACTCCGAATCGGTGCGCCGCGCCTCGCTGTTCCTGGATGGCCGCAGCGACGAGCTGACCAGCGAGCTGGGCAACGCCATGGAAGCGGCCAGCGCGCGCCTGGAGTTTGAACAGGCCGCCCGCCTGCGCGACCTGGTGGGCTCGCTGCGCAGCATGCATTCGCGCCAGTACGTGGACGGCCGCGCCGCTGACCTGGACGTGCTGGCCTGCGCCATGCAGGGCACGGGCGCCTGCGTGCTGCTGCTGGCCTTCCGCGATGGCCGCAACCTGGGCACGCGCTCCTTCTTCCCGCGTACCAATGGCGAAGACAGCCCGGCCGAAGTGCTGGCCGCGTTTGTTTCCCAGTACTACGCCGAGCAGACCCCCCCGCAAGAGATTGTGCTGGACCGCGAGATCCCGGACGCATCCTTGATCGAGTCAGCACTTTCCGCCGCCGCCGAACGCAAGGTGCAGCTGAAATGGAACGTGCGCGGCGAACGTGCCGGCTACCTGCAGCTGGCCAGCCGCAATGCCGAGATCACCCTGGCCAGCGAATTGTCCAGCCGCAACGCGCAGCAACTGCGCAGCGAATCATTGCGCGAGTTGCTGGGCATGACCGAAGCGGCAAAGCGTATCGAGTGCTTCGATATCAGTCACACCATGGGCGAGGCCACCGTGGCCTCCTGCGTGGTCTTTGACGCCAACGGCCCGGTGCGTTCGCAATACCGGCGCTACAACATCACTGGCATCGAACCGGGCGATGACTACGCGGCAATGCGTCAGGCCAT
>JBDSUI010000236.1:0-7121 GCA_039927795.1 Pseudoxanthomonas sp. | reverse complement strand
GGCCGCCGTGCGCTCGTCCAGATTGCCGGTGGGCTCGTCGCCCAGTACGCAGGCAGGCTGGTTGACCAGTGCCCGCGCCACCGCAGCGCGCTGGCGTTCACCGCCGGACAGCTCGCCGGGCTTGTGTTCGATGCGATGGCCCAGCCCTACTTTTTCCAGCAAGGCCTTGGCGCGCAGGGCCGCGATTTTCACCTCCACGCCACCCAGCATCACCGGCATCATCACGTTTTCCAGCGCGGTGAACTCCGGCAGCAGGTGATGGAACTGGTAGACGAATCCCAGCGCGCGGTTGCGAAGCTGCCCGCGCGCGGCATTGGAGAGCGATGACATCTTCTGGCCGGCGACATAGACCTCGCCCGCGGTCGGCGTGTCCAGCCCGCCCAGCAGGTGCAGAAGAGTGCTCTTGCCGGCGCCGGAAGCGCCGACAATCGCCACGGTTTCACCGGCGGCAACAGACAGCTCCAGTCCGTCGAATACCGGGGTCCGCATCTTGCCTTCGCTATAGGTCTTGGCGAGCTTTTCGGCGCGCATGACGTCGCCCATTGCCTTCGGGTCCACTGCCTTAGAGTCCACTGCCACGGCTCCTGTTGACTTACTCATAACGCAGCGCCTAGGCCGGGTCGGTGCGCGCCGCACGCCAGGCCGGATACAGCGTAGCCAGGAAGCTCATGGTCAAGGCGATCAGGGCAATCACCGCCACGTCGCTGCCTTGCAGGTCGTACGGCAGGCCGGTGATGTAATAGACATCGGGAGGCAGCAGGGTGATCTGGAATGCGGATTCGATGAACCCGAGGATCGACTCCAGATTGATGGTCAGCAGCACCCCACCCAACACGCCCAGCACGGTGCCGATGATCCCAATCAGCGAACCCTGCACCATGAACACCTGCATGACCCCACCCGGGGTCAGGCCCAGCGTGCGCAGGATGGCGATGTCGGCCTGCTTGTCTGTGACCAGCATCACCTGCGAGGACACCAGGTTGAACGCGCCCATGGCGATGATCAGTGACAGCAGGATGCCCATCACCGTCTTTTCCATCTTCAGTGAGCTGTAGAGGTTGGCATTCTCGCTGGTCCAGTCACTGATGCGGTACGGGCCCTGCAGGTTTTCGGCCAGGTCACGGGCCACGTTCCAGGACTGGTCCATGTCGTGCAACTTCAGCCGCACGCCGGTGACCCCGTCGCCCATCTTCAGCACGCGCTGAAGGTCCGACATGTTGACCACCGCCAAGCCCTTGTCGATCTCGTTGTAGCCAGCCTCGAAGATGCCGCTGACCTTGAAACGCTTGATGCTGGGCATGGCACCCATGGGCGTGCTGCGCTCATCGGCCAGCATTACCACCACGCTGTCGCCTACGTTGACCCCCAGCCACAAGGCCAGCTCCTGGCCCAGCACCACATTGAACGAGCCAGGTGCCAGCGAATCCAGGCTGCCCCGCTTCATCTTCTCGGCCAGCACCGATACTTTCTTTTCCTCGGACGGGATAACGCCACGCACGATGGCAGGCTGGTTGCGGGCTCCCTTCAACAGCGCCTGGCTGTCGACATACGGCGCCGCCCCTGCAACGCGCTTGTCCTGGCTTGCCACCGCCACCGCATGTGGCCAGTCCTGCATGGCATCGCCCGCAGCGCTGACCGTGGCATGCGCGGTCATCTGCAGCATGCGGTCGCGGATCTCGCGCTGGAAGCCGCCCATCACCGACAAGGTGGTGATCAACACCGTCACCCCCAGCGCAATGCCCAGGATCGAGGCCAGCGAGATGAAGGAAATGAAGCCGTTGCGGCGTTTGGCGCGCAGGTAGCGCAAGCCGATGGAGACGGGGATGGGTTTGAACATAGGCCGCTATGGTGCCATTGCCAGCGCGTGCCGCGAAGCTTGCAGGCTGCCAGCGGCCAGTCGCAGTTCACGTCGACGGCCCAGCACCAGCGTATCGGGCCACCACGACAGCCGTCGGCGCTTGCCGGTTCTGTCCTGCCACGAGACAAAAGCCAGCGGCCCGCGCCATTGCACGTCAACCTGCTCTACCGGCACGCCGTCCACCAGCACCGGCAACTCGCTGCCGGGAAACACCAGGCTGCACGCGGGCAAGCGCGACTCACGCAGTGCCAGCCGTGCGGCGTGCAACAGCACGCAGGCAGCCAGCGGCCAGGCCAAAAGCCTGGGCATGTTGGACAACAGCACGGAAAATGAAGCCAGAATGCCGGCTATGCAAATCGCTGCCAGCAACCAGCGCGAGGGTCGCCATTCAAGGCGGCAGCTGACGGATGTGCTGTATGAGCAAGGCAAGTGCGTCATCGGGACAATCCTCATAGCCCATGAACCAGCGCCAGAGCTTATCGTCCTCGCAATCCAGCAGCCGTAGGAAAACCCCGCGCTGCAATTCGGAAGCGCCCGGCCATTCCCGGTCCACGTAACGGCCAAACAACTGGTCCAGCTCGCGCATGCCACGACGGCAACGCCAGCGGATACGCTTGAGTTCCAGCGCATCGGCGTCGCTGAGGTCAGTCACGGCAACCCCGCACCCGCACCCGCAAACCTGTCATCGCCATTGCAGTGTCGATGCCGGCGCCAGAATGCACTGGCATGTCAGCCGCGGCGCGCCAGCATCAGCTTCTTGATCTCCGCGATTGCCAAGGCAGGGTTCAGTCCCTTCGGGCAGGTGCGCGCGCAGTTCATGATGGTGTGGCAGCGATACAGGCGGAAGGGATCTTCCAGGTCATCCAAACGTGCGCCGGTATCTTCGTCGCGCGAATCAACAATCCAGCGATAGGCCTGCAGCAGCACGGCCGGACCCAGATAACGCTCGCCGTTCCACCAGTAGCTCGGACAAGCAGTGGAGCAGCAGGCGCACAGGATGCACTCGTACAGGCCATCAAGCTGCTTGCGGTCTTCCGGCGACTGCAGGCGCTCGCGGTCCGGCGGCGCGGCAGTCTGGGTGCGTATCCACGGCTTGATAGAGGCGTATTGCGCATAGAAATGCGTAAGGTCGGGCACCAGGTCCTTGACCACATCCATATGCGGCAACGGATAGATCGGTACCTCGTCCTTCTTGCAATCGCTGATTGCGCGCGTGCAGGCCAGCGTATTGGTGCCATCAATATTCATGGCACAGGAACCGCAGATGCCTTCGCGGCAGGAACGGCGGAAGGTCAGCGTGGGGTCGATCTCGTTCTTGATCTTGATCAGCGCGTCCAGGACCATCGGGCCGCACGCCGCCAGATCGACCTCGTAGGTGTCCGTACGCGGATTCTGGTCGTCATCCGGGCTCCAGCGATACACCTTGAAGACGCGCGGATTCTTCGCGCCCTTCGCGGGGAAGTGCTTGCCCTTATGGATCTTCGAGTTCTTCGGGAGTGAAAATTCTGCCATGTCTGTGGTCTGTCCCGGTCAGTAAACGCGCGGCTTCGGCGGCACCACTTCCACGTCATTGCTCAACGTGTACATGTGCACCGGACGGAAATCGAAACTGCACTTGCCCTTCTCGTCCACGTTTACCAGCGTGTGCTTTTGCCAGTTGACGTCGTCGCGATCGGGGAAGTCCTCGTGCGCGTGCGCGCCACGGCTCTCGTGGCGCTGTTCAGCCGAGTTGATGGTGGCCACCGCGTTCAGCAGCAGGTTCTGAAGCTCGTAGGTTTCCAGCAGGTCCGAATTCCAGATCAGTGAACGATCGGACACCTTCACGTCCTCGAAGGAAGTGAAGATCTCGGCCATCTTGTCGCAGCCTTCCTTCAGTGTCTTGGAGGTGCGGAATACGGCCGCATCGCTTTGCATGGTGGCCTGCATGTTGTCACGGATGACCGATGTCGGCGTATCGCCGTTGGCATTGCGCAGCTTGTCCAGGTGCGACACCGCCTTGTCACAGACATCATTGGCCAGCTTGCTGTGCGGCCCGCCGGTCTTGATGGTCTCGGCGCAGCGATTAGCCACCGCGCGCCCGAACACCACCAGGTCCAGCAACGAGTTTGAACCCAGGCGGTTGGCGCCATGCACCGACACGCACGCGGCCTCACCAATCGCGTACAGGCCAGGCACCACCGAGTCGGGATTGTCGCCGACCTTGCGAACCACTTCACCGTGGTAATTGGTGGGGATGCCACCCATGTTGTAATGCACGGTCGGGATGACCGGGATCGGCTGCGTAGCCACGTCCACACCGGCGAAGATGCGCGCGCTTTCGGCAATGCCCGGCAGCTTCTCGTGGATGACTTCAGGGCCCAAATGGGTGAGGTCCAGCAGGATGTGATCCTTCTTCTCGCCGACGCCGCGGCCTTCGCGGATTTCAATGGTCATCGAACGCGAGACCACATCGCGCGAGGCCAGGTCCTTGTAATGCGGTGCATAGCGTTCCATGAATCGCTCGCCATTGCTGTTGCGCAGGATGCCGCCTTCGCCACGCACACCTTCGGTGATCAGGCAGCCGGCGCCATAGATGCCGGTGGGATGGAACTGGACGAACTCCATGTCCTGCAGCGGCAGGCCGGCCCGCAGCGCAAGGCCACCGCCATCACCGGTGCAGGTATGCGCCGAGGTGGCGCTGAAATACGACCGGCCGTAGCCGCCGGTGGCCAGGACCACGCCCTGGGCGCGGAACAGGTGCAGCGAACCTTCGGCCATGTCCAGCGCCAGCACGCCCTTGCAGGCACCTTCTTCATCGAAGATCAGGTCCAGCGCGAAATACTCGATCATGAAGCGCGCATCGTGCTTCAGCGACTGCTGGTACAAGGTGTGCAGCATGGCGTGCCCGGTACGGTCGGCTGCGGCGCAGGTGCGCTGGGCCGGCGGACCTTCGCCGTACTGTGTGGTCATGCCGCCGAACGGACGCTGATAGATCTTGCCTTCCTCGGTACGGCTGAAAGGCACGCCGTAATGCTCCAGCTCGACGATCGCCGGGATCGCCTCGCGGCACATGTACTCGATTGCATCCTGGTCGCCCAGCCAGTCCGAGCCCTTGATGGTGTCGTAGAAGTGGTAGCGCCAGTCATCCTCGCCCATGTTGCCCAGGGCCGCGGAAATTCCACCTTGCGCAGCAACCGTATGCGAACGCGTCGGGAACACCTTGGTCAGGCATACCGTCTGCAGTCCTTTGGCGGCAAGGCCGAAAGTGGCGCGCAGTCCGGCACCGCCGGCGCCCACTACAACCATGTCGTATTTGTGTTCGGTGATCTTGTAAGCCGAAGTCATGTTCAATTTCCCAACGCGATGAGGACCACGGCGAAAGCGCTGGCCAGCGCGCCAAGGATGCAGATGAAGCGAACCAGCGTCTGCGCCAGCAGCGCAAGGCCGTGGCCGTGGACGTAGTCTTCGATGACGACCTGCACGCCCAGCTGCGCATGCCAGAACATCGCCCCCAGGAAGGCAATAAGCAGCGTCGCGTTCCAGGGCTTGGCCACCGCATCGGTGGCAGTCAGGTAGTCGGCGCGCATCAGGCCGATGACGAAGTACAGGAACCAGCACGCCAGCAGCACCAGGGCCACGGCGGTCACGCGCTGGACCAGGAAGTGCTGGGTGCCCTCCTTCGCCGAGCCCAGGCCACGCACGCCCTTCAGCGGAGCACGGTAACGGTGGTTCATAGCCAGCCCCCTTGTGCGGCAACCGCGCCCCAGATGGCACCGGTCAGAAACAGGCTGCCGATCACCGACAACCAGCCATTGCGGATGAAAGCGGGAATGCTGAAGCCATAGCCTGCGTCCTGCACCAGGTGGCGGATGCCGTTGAGCAGATGGTAGGCAAACGCCCAGCTCCAGCCGAACAACACCACCAGTCCAGGCCAGGAGCCTGCAAGGCCACGCACGCCATCCCAGGCTTCGGGACCGGTAGCCATGGCCAGCAGCGCAGCGGCTATGAGCAGCGCACCAACTGTAAGAATAATTCCGGTAGCCCGATGGATGATTGAAGTCACCATCTGGATCTGCCAGCGGTACACCTGCAGGTGCGGTGAAAGCGGACGTTGCTTGGTCGCCATTCGCTGGGCTCGTTATCTCGGCTGGGCGGTCTTCCGTAGGACCGCGTTGGCTGGGTCAGGCGTTGTTCGATAACCGTGGATCAGAAATCGATGCAACGTCCGTTTTTCTCCCAATCCCCATAACGCGTCGGCTCGGGACCGTCGCGACCACCGATTTCCTTCGGTGCTACCGCTTCCGGTGGCACAGATTCCCTTTCGGGCTGCTGTGTTCCGGGTACGGGATCGGGAATGGAAGGGGTTTGACTTATCATGCTGTTCTCGCAACGCACAAATTTTAGTCCTCCCCCTCTTGCCTGACAACCTGCCCGCTTCGCCTGCTCCCATTCTTGCCCTGTCCGATCATGGTCTGATCGCACTGGATGGGCCCGATGCGGCTGCGTTTGCGCAGGCGCAGTTTGCCAACGACGTTATCGCCCTGGGCGATGGCCACTGGCAATGGAACGCCTGGCTGACACCCAAAGGGCGGGTAATTGCGGTGTTTGCGCTGCTCCGGCTGGCCGCAGACCGGATCCTTTTGCTGGTGCCGGACGCTGCCCCGCACGAATTGGCTTCCGAATTGCAGCGCTACGTATTTCGACGCAAGTTGAAGATCGTCGCGCGCGATGACCTTCGTGTCGGCGGGGCCTTCACTAAGGCCGAATCGGCGGAAAATGCGCGGATTGGCCTGCGTGGAGAGGTCATTGAGCTGGACTATGGCGACGACCGGGCGGGCCGAACCCTGGTGATCGCACCGTCACCGGTGCCCGTTGCTGATGAAGATTTCGAGCGCCGCTGGTTTGCCGCAGATCTGCACGCCGGGCTGCCGCGCCTGCCTGCGGCACAGCGCGAGCAGTGGACGCCACAGCAACTCTCGCTGGAACGCCTGCAGGCCTTCAGCGTGAAGAAGGGTTGCTATCCCGGGCAGGAAATCGTCGCGCGCACCCATTTTCTGGGCAAGACCAAGCGCGGCATCGTGTTGTTTGAAGCCGGCGCAACGGTTGAAACCGGCATGGACGTCAGCGATGGCGAGCGTGCTATCGGCAGCATCATCAGTGTTGCTGATGGGGAAACGCCTTTGGCGTTGGCCATCCTGCCCCTGGATCGTCAACCGGCCTCCTTGCTTGCGGGCGGAGTTGCGCTGCACGAAATCGCACTGATTGGCGGCCTGCAACGATAGTT
>JBDSUI010000235.1:0-18394 GCA_039927795.1 Pseudoxanthomonas sp. | reverse complement strand
GTTAGCAACCGCCACCCCAACCCCGACACCCGGCTTGCATGCCGTGACAACGCGGCGCGGATCACCGCTTCACTTCCCGCCAGATGCAACGCGCTGCGCGCACGGGTCAGGCCGGTGTAGAGCAGCTCCCGGCTGAGCACGCGGCTGTCGTTGCGTGGCAGCTGCAGCCAGACTTCAGTGAATTCCGAACCCTGCGCCTTGTGCACGGTCATCGCGAATGCGCTTTCGTGCGCCGGCAGCGTGGCCGGATGGAACGGGCGTGGCTGGTCTTCGCCTTCACCGGCGAACCACGCCACCAGCGCACCGGCCCCGTCGCGCAGGCAAATGCCGATGTCGCCATTGAACAGGCGATGGCGATAGCTGTTCTCGGTCACCTGCAACAGGCGGCCATGGAAATAACCTGGAGCGCCACCGCGTGCAGTGCTGCGCCCGCCATCGGCCAGCAAGGCCTCGATGCGCGCATTCAGGGCGCGCGCGCCCTGGGCGCCTTCGCGAACTGCGGTGAGCAGGCGTAGCCGACCCGCTTGCTGCAAGGCCTCGGCTGGGTCGACTGCTTCGCCCAGCGCGCGCCAGTGTCCGAGCAAGCGCTCGCGGTGCCGCTCCAGCGGATCCAACACCCCTTCATGGAAATGCACGCCTTCAAGTTTCTCCCCGCGCAGCATTGCCAGCGCTGCACCGGCATCGCCGCTGCGCACCGCCTCTGCCAGCGGCGCCAGCGCAAACCCTGCTGCCTGCCGATAGCCTTGCCGCAGGTGCACGCGGCGACCGCCGAACGCGCGCCGGTCCACTTCGGCATCACCGTTGATCGCCCTGCCCAGCAGCGGCTGCAAGGCGGCGGCATCAAGGGTTCCGACGGTATCGCCAGCGCCGGCTGCACCCAGGATTGCCGACAGCACGTCGCCGGCTTCCACCGAGGGCAACTGGTCAGGGTCGCCCAGCAGCACCAGGCGTGCGCCGGGCGGCACGGCTTCGACCAGTTTGCACATCAGTGGCAGGTCGACCATGGAGGCTTCGTCGACCACGACCAGGTCGAACGGCAAGGGATTGTCGGCATCGAAACGAAAACGCGGACTGTCGGGAATGCTGCCGAGCAGCCGATGCAGGGTGCTGGCCTGGGTAGGCAAGGCATCGCACAGTGCCGCGTCCACGCCGGGCAGCGCGCGCAAGGTGGCCACCGCGCTGCGCAGACTCTCGGCCATGCGTTCGGCGGCGCGGCCGGTGGGCGCGGCCAGGGCGACGCGTGGCAGCACGCGGCCAGCGTGCGCGGCCTGCGCCATCAGCAACAGCAACAGGCGCGCGATCGTGGTGGTCTTGCCAGTGCCCGGGCCGCCGGTGACCAGCAGCAGCGAGCGCCGCAGCGCCGTTGCCGCAGCCTGCGCCTGGCGATCTTCGCCATGGCGCGCCTCGGGGAACAGCTGCGCGAACAAAGGCGCCAGTGACTGGGTGTCGCCCGCGTCGGCGACCTGCGTGGCCATCTGCCGCAGGCGCATGGCCAGGCGGAATTCGTATTCACGGTAACGACGCAGGTACAGCAATCCGTTTTCCAGCACCAACGGCGTGGCCGTGGACGCGGGCGCGTCGGCTGCCGCGCAGTGGATCCAGCGCGAATCGGCAAGCGCCTGTTTCCATTGCCCGGCCTCGGGCCAGTCAATCGGGCCGTCGAACAGCAATTGCGGACGCGCTGGATCGAAGGCGGCATGGCCCTGACCCACCGCCAGCGAAGCCAGCGCAGCGGCCGCCAGCACCTGATCGGGCGTGGCCGGATCGAGTTTTCGCAGGCTTTGTGCCAGCGCATGATCGATGACGCGCAACGCACCGCCGCCAGACAGCTGCTCCAGCAGGCTCATGGTCTGCCTCCGGCGAACAACGCGTCCAGCGCTTCGACCAGTGCGCGCGGCGGCGTCCACGCATGGACGCCACCTGTGCGGCCGGGCGACCACTCCAGTCCACGACTGAACAGATAGCGCACACCACCGAAATCGCGGGCGTAGTCGTAGCCATCGCCCAGCCGGAAACGCAGCCAGCGATGCAGGGCAACGGTGTAGATCAACGCCTGCAGGTCGTACTCGCTGTGGGCCATGGCCTGTGCCAGCGCGCCGTCATCGTAGGCGGGCAGCCGATTGGATTTGTAGTCGAGCAGGTACCAGCGCCGCTCATGGTGATAGGTCAGGTCGATCTTGCCGGTCATCAGGCCTTCCAGTTGCCGGCGCAGGCCGAAGGCGCGACGTCCGCGTGCCACGCCATGCGCGTGCAGGGTGGACAGCAAGGCTTCCACCGAAGTGGGCTTCAATGCGAAATGGAATTCCAGTTCGGCGCGACGCGCGTCGGCCGGCAACTCGCACAGTCGCCCTCCTTCGGGCAGTGGCACAGTCAGCGTGCGGCCGACCAGCAATGTCAGTTCGGCCACGCCATCGTCCAGGTCCACCTCGGCATAACCGCCGCCCAGCAGCGCAGCGCGCAAGGCCTGGTCCTGACCCGCAGGGGCGGTCTGGTCCTTCCAGCTGTCCCATGCCTTGAAATCCACATGCTCCAGCGCTTCGTGCAGGACGTTGCCGAAACGGCTGCCACTGAAGCGCGGATCGAACGCCCCCGGCACCGCCGTGTCGTCGGCGAGCACGATCTCCGGTTCATCCCCGGCACCTTTCTCGTCAGCGTCCACGGCGGCTGCGGCGAACTCGCCGGCATCGGCCTTGCTGAGCTGGGTGAAGCTGTACACCCACCAGTCGCGTGGCACCACGCGTTGCGAGCGGCGCGCGGCAGGAATCGAAGGGCTTGCCTGCAGCGGTAAAGGTGGCGGCAGGCCCTGCATGGGCCGACTGTCCACGACGATATCGGCACTTCCCTGCAGCTGCGCCCACTGCGCGACCATGGACGCGAGCGGCGCGCTGCCGTGCTTGTACAGATCGCCACAGGCCAGCCACAGCGCATGCTCGGCGCGGGTCAGGCCGACGTACAGCAGGCGCGCGTCTTCGGCACGCTGTTCGTGTTCCCAGGCGGCAACCGCATTGCTCCAGCGCTGCGACTCGTCCTGCTTGCCCAGCTTCCAGTGCAGCACGTGGCCGTCCGCGCTCGGCACCTGGCAATGCCGCGCCGGCTTGTCACTGGAACGGCCGATGCCGATGAAAGGCAGGAACACCAGCGGGAATTCCAGACCCTTGGCCTTGTGCAGGGTCAGGATCTGCACACGCCGCGCGTCCGATTCCAGCCGCAGCAGTTGCTGTTCGTCATTGGCATCGGCATCGGCAATGTGTCCACGCAGCCAGTCGACCAGCCCATGCATGCCCAGGGCGCGTGCGTCGGCTTCCTGCAACAGCTCGCCCAGCTGCAGGGTGTTGGTCAGGCGGCGTTCGCCGTCATGAAGCTGCAGCAGGCGCTCGGCGTTGGCGGCGCACAGGTCCGAGACCAGCGCCAGTGGACCGTGTCGCTGCCAGCGTTCGCGCCATTGCAATGCCAGCAACTGGCGCGCACTGCGCGCTTGGTCATCGTGATCCAGGCGGGCAATGCCCGCCGCATCGACACCCAGCAGGAGGGTCGCCAGCGCCGCCCGCAGGCGGCCTTCATCGGACGGTTGCAGCAGGGCTTCGAACACGGCCAGCAATTCCTGCGCCTGTTCGGTCTCAAACAGGCTGCGCTTGCCGGCAGCCACGGCGGCAATGCCGACGGCAGCCAGCGTCGCTTGCATCAGGGTCGCTTCGGCATGGCTGCGCACCAGCACCGCGATGGCCCCGGGCTGTACCGGCGCGCCGTCGATCTGCGCATTGCCGGCGCGCGCGTCATCCAGCACCGCGCGGATTTCACTGACGCAGGCCTCGGCCGCCAGTTGCCGCGATCGCGGCGCGCTGAAGGTCTTGCGTGCGCCATCGGCATCGGTGTCGGGATGGGCCAGCACGCGCAGGGTCAGTGCCGGTGCCGGCGCTCCCTGGCGCAGGTAGTCGGAATCCGCATGGGTGTCGCCCGGCTGCACCGGATGGAAGCGGATCCCGGCATCGACAAAGGCGTGCTCGCCTGCCTGTGCATACAGCGCCTCGATCGCGCGCAACACGGACGGACGCGAACGGAAATTGTGCAGCAGCGGCGGCGCTTCCACGGCCTCGTGTCTGGCAGCCAGATACGTGTGCACGTCGCCACCGCGAAACCCGTAGATCGCCTGCTTCGGATCACCGATCAGGAACAGGGCCGGCGCAGCACCGTCCTGCAGGTCCTTGCCGGCAAACACACGGCGGAAAATTGACCACTGGCGCGCGTCGGTGTCCTGGAACTCGTCGACCAGGGCGATCGCGTACTGCTTGCGCAGCGCCCGCGCCAGCGCCTCGCCCTGCGGGCCGTCCAGCGCCCGGGCGACTTCGTCGATGAGGTCGTCGTAGGTCTGCAGCCGCCGCGTCTGCTTGAGCAGGGCGAGGCGCTGGCGGGCATCGTCGCGGATGCGATAAAGCAGGATCAACGCTTGTTCGGCCAGCCACTGCCTGCGTTGGCGATCGGCGGCAAACCACGCCGACAGAGCATTGAACAGGGGCGAAGCAGGCACGCGGTCTTCGGCGCCGGTCCTGGCGAAACCCTGCATGCGTTCCGGGGTGAGCTTGTCGAGGTGTGGGTCGTCGCAGCCCAGGCAGGCACCGGCGATGCCGCGTGCCAGCGATTGCCAGGCGTGTTCGAAACTGGCCGCGCGCGCCTTGCGTCCATCGAAATGCTTGGCCGCGAAGGCGTTGGCGATTTTCGCGCGCGCATCCTCCACGTGTTCGGCATGGGTCTGGGCCAGAAAGTGAAACGCCTCCTGCAGCGTCGCCAAGGGATCGGCCGCCTCCTGCGGACGCTCAGGCAACAGCTGGGGAACCCGCAGCAAGGTGTCGAGGTCACGGGCCAGGGTCTCCGGTGACGTCCACAAGCCCTGCAGCAGTTCTGCGTCGCGCGCATTGGCGCCATGCGAGCGCCACACATCCGCCGCCACTTCATCCAGCAACTCGCGCTGGCTGCCGATCATTTCCGGCGCATCAAACGCCTGCCCGGTCTGCAAGGCATGCTCGGTGAGCACGCGCGCGCAGAAACCGTGGATGGTGAAAACCGCGGCCAGGTCGGTTTCGTGTTCGGCACGGCGCAGCCGCGCATGCAGGCTGGTCGCGTCTTCCACCGCCAGCTGCCGTTGCAGGATGCACAGGGTCAAGGCTGCTTCCGGATTTTCTTCCACCGCAACAGGAATGCCGCGCAGCAGTGCATCACTGATTGCGGCCGCCAGCGCCAGGCGTTTGCGCAGGCGTGCACGCAGTTCCTGGGTGGCGGCGTCGGTGAAGGTCACCGCCAGGATCTGGCCGAGGCTGAGGCCACGCTCGACGACCAGCCGGGTCACCAGTGTGGCCAGGGTAAAGGTCTTGCCGGTGCCGGCGCTGGCCTCGATCAGCTGCAGGCCGTCGAGGTCGATGTCCAGATAGGCGTCCGCGGCGGCGACCGGTGTGCTCATGCGCGGTCGCCTTCGCGGCCATGGACCACCGCGTCAAACACCAGCTGGGCAATGGCGCGGAACTCCTCGCCCAACACCTCGTCCAGGAATGGATTGCGCCCGCGCAGGGCCAGTTGCGCGCTGGCGCTGGTGCCTTCACTGAAACCGCGATCGGCCTGCCACTGCTCGTGCGCGCGTTCCCACGGCGACTTGCTGTTGGCGCGCGGCTTTTCACCCGCCTTGAGGCGCTCCTCACCGTCGTAGTACAGCCAGCCGGCACGCGGTGCGAACGGCAGCGGCTCGCGCAGGCCCTGCGTGCGCAGCTGCAGCAGTGCAGTCAGCGCGGTGCGTGCGCTTGCGGCATCCACTGCATCGCGTGGCATTGGGCCGGGTCCGGCGCCGGTGTCGTGGAACTGGAAAAGCCGGCTTTGCCGCCCCAGCGCAGACATCACCAGCCAGTCCAGGCCATGGGCGATCTGCGAGGGGCCGTGCAACTTGTCCAGGCGGAAGCGCGGCAGGTCGCCTTCGTAGATGTCATGGATGCGGCCGTGCAGGCGCACGCCGCCGAGCTCCAGTTCGAAGCCTTCGGAGACCGCGACGCGCCTACCACGCCAGTCCACGAAGGCATCGGCATACGGCTGCACCTGCGCACGCAGTACTTTCAACTGGCCTTCGCCCAGCGGACCGGACGGCAGCAAGGCCTGTGCGCGCAGGCGCGCGTGCAGTGACGCATCGTCGACCGGGCCTTGCATGCAGGCGTGCAGGACCGCCTGTTGCAGCTGCCAGCGCGTCAGGCCGCTGGCTGGTGCGGCAAGTGGATCGAGATCATCGTCGGCGTCGCCCACTGCGGGCAGGCGAATACCCAGGCGGCTGCGCAGGAAGGCATCGGCGGGGTCGCGCAGGAAGCTGCGCAGCTCGGCCAGCGACAGTGACTGCGCCGGTTCCGGAGTTTCCAGCGCATCCACCAGCCAGCGTGCCGGCGCGCTACGCGCCGAGCTGTCCACACCGGCGGCAGGATGCCATTCGTGGCGATAGCTGAAGCGCCGCGGCTCGCTGGTCGCAGACTCGTCGTCCTGTGCTCCGAACGCGGCCGCAGCGAACGGCTGCAGCGCGTGGCGTACGACCAGCGCCTGGGCAGCGGCGGCCGGCTCGGCGTGATAGCGCGCTGCGGTTTCAAGCAGTTCGGAAATCAACACCGACGGTTCACGCACACTGCCATCGCGCGGATCGGCACCCAGATAGCTGAGATAGAACACCTCGGTGGCGGCGCTGAACAATTGCAGGAACAGGTAGCGGTCGTCTTCGCGGATCGAGCGATCACCATGACGACGCTGCGTGGTTCCCAGTTCCGCGGTGAGTTGATTGAGGCCCGCGGCCGGGTCGCGACGCGGATAGTCGCCGTCGTTCATGCCGAGCACGCAGATGGCGCGGAACGGCAGCAGCCGCATCGGCACCATGCGCCCGAAACTCACGCCTCCGGTAAGCAGCGGCGCGCGCGTGTCGGCTTCGGCCAGTGTCGCGGTGAAATGCGCGCGTACTACTTCCGGCGGCACCGTCTGCACGAAGCCGGCGCGTCGCGCCGCCTGGGCAAACGCTTCGATAGTGCTGCGCAGGCGTTCCAGCGCGCGCTGGTCGGCCGGCGCCTGCGGCAGTGACGGCAGGAGCGCGTCCAGCAGGCCCAGCAGGCGTTCGCGCCATTGCGCCGGGGTCATGCTCTGGCCCAGCACGCGCTCCTGCCGTGCCAGCACGCGCAACAGGCGGATCAAGGCATCCAGCGCGAGCAGCGCGCTGCCTTCCAGTTCCGGCCACGGGGCGACGCCGGCGATCTCGCCGTCATCGCCGCTGGCGTGGCCCAGCAGCAGGCGGTCCAGGGCGAAGGCCCAGGTGTAGGCCTCGTCGCGCGGTGCCTGGTGACGTTCGCGGTGGCCGGCATCGATGCCCCAGCGCGCGCCGGCCGCCGACAGCCAACCGTGCAGGCGCTCCAGCGCAGGCGCGTCCAGTCCTGCGGCACTGGCAATGGGCGCGCAGGCCAGCAGGTCGAGGATTTCATTCAGTCCGAATCGCGACACCGGCAGGCCAAGCAGATGCAGGAACACTTCGGCCAGCGGTTCGCTGGCCAGCGGGCTGGTGTCGGCCAGCGCGTAGGGAATGAAATCGGGGCTGCCGGCCAGGCCGCCGAACACCGCTTCAATGTAGGGCGCGTAGGGATCGATGTCCGGAGCCAGCACGGCGATCTCGCGTGCCTGCAGCGGTGGCTCGAAGCGCCGGTCTTCCAGCAGGCCGCGCAGCTGGTCGTGCAGGACCTGCACTTCGCGCAGGCGCGTGTGGCAGGCGTGGACCTGCAGGCTGGGGTCGTGCAGGTCGATGTCCTGGCGCCACGGCAGCGCCGGCGGCGCACGCCGGTGCAGCAGGTCACGCTGCAGGCGTTGCAGCAGGCGGTCGCGTTCGGGCTGGTCGTCGACGCACCCGCTGTCATCACCTTGCTCGGGATCGTCGTAGGCGGCGATCTCGCCAGAGGGATGCACCACTTCGTAACTGCCCAGCACCGAGACGAAATCGCGGCCGGCCGCGCCCCAGGCCTGCAGCAATGGATTCTCTGCTTCGTCACGCCAGAACGGATCGAGCTGCTGGGCGCGCAGTTTCTCGCCCAGCGTCTGCAGATCACCCCAGTACGAACGCGTCGGCGTGGGCATATAGAAATGCATCACCCCCACGCGCGCCTGGGTGGCGATGACGCGCAGCACATCCGGGGACACGTTGAGCGTGGCGAAGGCGAACAGACGCGACGGCAGGCCGACCGGCACGGCCGCATGATCTTCGGCGGCAAACCGGGCCAGATACTGATCGATGCGACGCGCACGGTGCGCCTTGCCTGTGGCGATGCGACGCCACAGCACGGCCTGCGGATCGCGCGCGGCCTGGCCGGCTTCCCAGCCCAGTAGCCAGTCGCGGCGCCAGGCCTGGTACTTCTCGAACACCGAGGCCAGCTCGCCGGCCAGCGACCACGGCTTCAGCGCATCGCCGCTTTCCAGATAGCGGCGCAGTGGCTGCATCGCCGCATCGCGCAGCAGCGTCGCATCGCTCAGCGCAGCATAAAGCTGCCAGTGCAGGGCATCGGCACCCAGATCTTCGGCCGCGCCGGGCACATTGGCATCCAGCGCGCGCTGCACGAATTCGCCGGGAGTCAGGAACTCCAGATTGGCGGCAATGCCATGTTCGGCCGCCAGCGTGGCTTGCAGCCAGCGCCGCATCGCCACTTGTGGGATCAATACGATATCCGGCGCCAGCATCGGCTGGCCCGCAGCCGGCTTGCGCAACTCGGCCGCCAGCAGACCGGCAAGCACGTCCAGCGCATTGGAGTGGTACAGACGGAAATCAGGCGGCGACCGAAGCATGCCCTATTGTGCCGCAGCGCCGTATCGCCCATTGAGACGCGGACCCGCCGCGTCAGGACCACACACTGCCCGCGTCGTGTTGGCGACGCGGGTGGTCGACCAGCCAGGTCAGTAGCGCTTCTCGATATTGAGCATCACCCCGTGGTCGCTGTCCGCACTGTCGCCGACTACACCACGGTATTCGATGCGCGTGGACAGCCCGTTGTCGGTGCTGAACTGTGCACCAAGACCGAGCACGAAGCGCCTGCGGTCGAAGACCTCCAGCCCGCTCCGGTAGAACGGACCCGACAACTGGTCGGCGTAGCCCATCGTGGCATCGCCATTGCCTTGGAAATCGTGCTGGTATTCCAGCCGCAGCTGCGGCGAGAACAGGCCCCAAGGCCGCACGCGCTGGTAGTCGACACGCAGGCCGACGTTGCCGGTGGTGGTGTCCACGTCCATGTCCGCGTAATTCAGCGAGTACAGCGGGTCGCCGTATTCGGTGTAGGCGTCCAGGCGGGCGCGGGCCAGGTCCAGGCGGGCGTACGGAGTCAGCTGCAGATGCTCACCGCGGCGGATGTCGGCACCGGCCGATAGCGAGGCAAACCACTGGGTGCCGTCGCGGGCGCCCTGGACCAGCGCACCGTTGCTGGTGACGTAGCGACGCAGGTCGTAGGACAGACCCTGGTAACCCAGCAAGCCATCGACGAACAGGCGCTCACCCGGATGGAAGCTGGCATACAGCGCTGCCGTATAGGCCTTGCCCTCGCTGCGGCTGCCCTGCTCGCCGACCTTGCTGTCATCGCGTCCCCAACCCAGTCCGCCACCGAAGGCCAAGGTGCGGTTGACGCGATAGTCGGCGCCCACGCTGAGCCCGTCGCTCTCGAAGTCGATGCCGGCGTTGCCGCCGCGACCATCGTGGTTGCCGGAGCGGATCACGCCACCGATCCAGGTGCCGAAAGCCGGCCCGCCCATAGTGCCGGCCGCGGCCGGCAGCGCCGTCGCATGGGCAACGTCAGCGTTGCGCGCGAGGTGCTCGCAGCGGCGGCCAGGCATGTGGCCGATCTGCTGGTCGCAATCGCGCTCGCCGTCGGCGGAGAAGCTGACCTGGTTGGAGAAGCGCGACTCACCCTGGCCATGCATCTTTTCAAGACGCTGCTGGAAGTTGTTGATCTGCGCGGTGGCAAAACGCCGGGTCGACGCGGCCTGCGCCGACAGCAACGCCCTGACTTCCGCATCCTGCGACGGATCGGGGCGTGCGGTCACCTCAAACTCGATGGTCGCTTCGGCCGAGGTCGCATAGACATTGCCCAGGGTGAAGCGCAGCGTGGCCAGCCCGGAGAACGCGGCGGCCGGGGTGTAGGTCAGCAGATGACGCGCGGCGGCGCCGTTGCCGAGCTGGGCGATGCGCGCGGTGCCGGCATTGGCCGGCGACAGCGACACCAGGGTCGCCGCGGTGAACGGCCCGCCGCTGGCACCTTCGGTCAGGTCCACTTCCACGGCCACGCCCGCATTGGCGGTCAACTTGCGCGAAACCGCCACCGGCAACGGATTCACCGTGACCGTGACCGTTGCCGGGGTCGACGTGCCACCGTGGCCGGTGGCGGTGTAGCGGAAGCTGTCGCTGCCGGAGAAACCGGCCTGCGGCGTGTAGACAACGTCCAACCCGGTGACGGTCGCCGTGCCTTGCATAGGCGCGTCCACAATTTCGATCGAGCCGATGTTGCCGGTGTCGTTGCCGGTGACCGCGATGCTGGCCACCGAACCGCCCAGGGTGGTGACCGTGTCATCAAACACGAGCGGCGGGTTCATGGCCACGGCCCAGGTGTAGGGCGTGCTGGCGGTGAAGCCCAGCGCGTCGGTCACGGTGACGTCGAAGTTGAAAGTGCCATCCACTGTAGGCGTGCCGGCGAGCATGCCGTCGACACTCAAACCAACGCCGGCCGGCAGTGCGCCACCGCTCAGCGCGAACGTATACGCCGCAGTGCCGCCACTGGCAGCCAGCCGCTGCTGGTAGGCGTCGCCACGGACTGCATCGGACAGGGTGGCCGGGCCAATGAGGATGACCGGGGCGGCAATCACCAGGGTGTAGGTGCCGCTCACGGTGCTGGCAGTGCCACCAGTGCTGTCGGTGGCGGTGATGTCGAAACTGAAGCTGCCGCTGACGGTCGGCGTGCCACTCAGCGTGCCGTTGGCCAAACCCAGGCCGGTCGGCAATGCACCGGCAGTCAGTGCGTAGCCGTACGGCGCGATGCCGCCAGTCGCGGTAATCGTCTGGCGGTAGGCGGTGCCGGCAGTGCCGTTCGGCAGACTGGCCGGATCCAGGACCAGGCTGTCGGCCGCGATCAGCAGCGTGTAGCTGCGCGTGGTCGTGGCAGCAGTGCCGCCGGTGCTGTCGGTGGCGGTGATGTCGAAACTGAAGCTGCCACTGACCGTCGGCGTGCCGCTGAGCGCGCCGTTGGCGAAGCTCAGGCCGGCCGGCAACGCACCGGCAGTCAGTGCGTAGTCGTACGGCGCGATGCCGCCAGTCGCGGTAATCGTCTGGCGGTAGGCGGTGCCGGCAGTGCCGTTCGGCAGACTGGCCGGATCCAGGACCAGGGCGTCGGTCACAACGACCAGCGTGTAGCTGCCGGTCACCGTGGAGAGCGTGCTGTCGGTGACGGTAACGGCAACGCTGAAATTGCCACTGCGGGTCGGGGTGCCGGCGAGTACGCCATTGGCCAGGCTCAGGCCGGCCGGCAACGCGCCACTGCTCAGCGCGTAGGCGTACGGCGCGATGCCGCCACTGGTGTTGAAGGTGGCTGTGTAAGCCATGCCGGCGGTGGCCGCAGCCAGGCTGGCGGGCGCCAGCACCAGGGTCCGTGCCGCGACCGTCAACGCAAGCGTCCGCGTGCCGCTGTTGCCGTTGCTGTCGGTGGCGCGCACGCCGAAGGTGAAGGTTCCGGTCGCGTTCGGCGTCCCGGTCAATCCACCCGCACTGTCCAGGCTGACGCCGGACGGCAGCGCGCCGCTTTCCACGGTGAATGCATACGGGGCTGCGCCGCCGGTGGCGGTCAGCGTGGCCGCGTAGGCATCGCCCACGAGGCCCGCCGGCAAGGTCGATGGATCGAGCACGATCGTCGGCGAGATGATCGCGAGGGTGTAGGTGGCGTCAACCGCATAGCCGGCGTCATCGGTGCTGCGGATGATTACCGCGGTGTTGCCCGCGCTGGTGGGGGTGCCACTGAACACGCCGGCGGGGCTGAAGCTAAGGCCGGCGGGCAGGCTGCCGGACACCAGTGAATAAACGTACGGGGCAATGCCACCACTGCTGGCCAAGGCCTGGCTGTAGGCGATGTTGGTGGTGCCGCCGGGCAAGGTCGCGGGCGAGATCGCCAGCGTCGGCGTACCGATGTTGAAGGTATAGGACTGCGTACCGGCCTGGCCGTTGGCGTCGGTGGCGCGCACGCTGACGTTGAAGATGCCGTCGGAACGCGGGGTGCCGGAGAACTGGCCGGCCGGGCTGAGGCTTACGCCAACCGGCAACGCCCCGCCGACCAGCGAAAAGCTGTACGGTCCGACGCCACCGCTGCCGGTGAGGGTCGCGGCATAGGGTGTGGCCACGTCGCCATCTGGCAGGGTCGCCGGACTGATGACAATGGTCGGCGCACCCACCTGCAACACGTAGTTCTGCGCGACGGAGAATGGCGCCCCGGCACCCGTGCTCGAGTCGGTCACGCTGATCGTGACCGGGTAGCTGCCGGGCATGGCGGACGCGCCACTGAGCACGCCGGTAGGCGTGAAGCTCACACCCGTTGGCAAGGTCCCGCTGGTCAGCGCATAGCTATAGGGCGCGGTACCACCGCTGGCGATGAAGTTCAGCGTCGCGCTGGTGTTGTAGACCAGCGCGATCGTGCCGGCGGCCGGCGTCAGCGCCAGCGTGGGCGCCGATACCGTCAGGGTGAACGCCTGGCCGACGGTGAACGGGCCGATGCCGGTGCTGCTGTCCTTGGCGCTTACGTTCAAGTTGAAACTGCCTGCCGCCACCGGCGTGCCCGACACGGTCAGGCTGTTGCCCGACGTGCTGGTTATCGACAGCCCGCTCGGCAGCCCGCTCACGCTGTAGCCGGAATACGGGGCGGCGCCACCGGACCAGGTGAAGGTGCGGCTGAACGCCGCGCCCACTTGTGTGGCGAGGGCGCCGTCGGCGGCCACGCTGAAGAATGGATCAAGCACGGTGACGCTGACCGTCGCCGGGGCCGAAGTGCCGGACGCATTGCTCGCCGTATAGGCAAAGCTGTCAGGGCCGGCATAACCAGGGGTCGGGGTGTATCTGAGGGAGGTTCCGGACGCGGTGACCACGCCGTGCGCGGCGGCCGTTCCCAGCGCCACCGACGTGGCGGCACCGCCGCTCAGGTTGAGGGCGATCGGATTGGCGCTGCTGTTATAGGCGACGCTTGCTAAAGCGGCACCAGCCACCGGCGCGGCCACGATCGTGGTCACCGAGTAGGCGCGGCTGCCGAAAGAGGGACCGCTGCCGGTGCTGCTGTCGGTCGCTCTCACGGTGAAGTTCGAGGGGCCGGCGGCGGTCGGCGTGCCGCTCAGTACGCCTGCGGCGCTCAGGGCCAGGCCGGCAGGCAAGGTGCCCGCAACGACTGCAAAGCTGTACGGGGCGGCGCCACCGCTGGCGCTGATGGTCTGGCTGTAGGCAGTGCCCGCCGTTGGATTGGGCAGGGTGGACGGACCCACGCTGATCATCGGCGCCACCACAGTGATGGTGACCGTCGCCGGCGCCGAGGTGCCGGACGCATTGCTGGCGGTGTAGGTGAAGCTGTCGGCTCCGGCATAGCCGGCGGTCGGCGTGTAGTGGATGGAGGTACCGGACGCGGTAACTGTGCCGTGCGCGGCCGCGGTCGCCACCGCCACCGACGTGGCGGCACCGCCACTCAGGTTGAGGAAGATCGGATTGGCGCTGCTGTTATAGCCGACCGTCGCCGAAACGGCACCAGCCAGCGGTGCAGGCACTGCCGTGATCACGGAGTAGGCGCGGCTGCTGACATAGGGGCCGCTGCCGGTGCTGCTGTCGGTCGCGGTCACGGTGAAGTTGGATGTGCCTGCGGCGGTCGGCGTGCCGCTGAGCACGCCACCGGTCGACAGGCTCAGTCCGGCCGGCACACTGCCCGCAGTGATGGCATAGGTGTAGGTTCCCGTGCCGCCACTGGCGGTGATGGCCTGGCTGTACGCGGTGCCCGTCGTCAGACTGGGCAGCGTGGCCGGCGCGATGGTGATCGTTGGCGCTGCGATGGTCAGGGAGTAGGCACGCGCACCCGAAAACGGCGCGCCAACGCCCGTACTGCTGTCGCTCGCGCGGACAGTGAAGTTGAAAGTGCCGCCTGCGGTCGGGATGCCGGCGAGCACCCCGCCCTGGCTTAACGACAAGCCCGCGGGCAAGGCGCCTGCGGTGACTGCATAACTGTAGGGCGCCGCGCCATTGTTGGCGCCGAGGGTCTGGCTGTAGGTGATGCCCACTGTCGGGGCGGGCAGGGTCGGCGGGGCTATGCTGATCGTTGGCCCGGTCACGGTGACGCTGACCGTCGCCGGGGCCGAGGTGCCGGACGTATTGCTGGCGGTGTAGGTGAAGCTGTCGGCTCCGGCATAGCCGGCGATCGGCGTGTAGTTGATGGAGGTACCGGACGCGGTAACTGTGCCGTGCGAGGCCGCGGTCGCCACCGCCACCGACGTGGCAGCACCGCCACTCAGGTTGAGGTTGATGGGATTGGCGCTGCTGTTATAGGCGACAGTCGCCGAAACGGCTCCGGCCACCGGCGGAACAGCAACGGAGTAGGGAACAACCACCTGGTTGGAGATGTTGCCGCTGAAAGTCTGTCCACTAAAGGTCACGCCACTGAAGGTGCCGTAATTGGTGATGTCAAAGCTGTTGGCTGCCGTCGTCGTGTAGGTGAACGAGCAGGTGGCGGTTCCGAAAGGTTGCAGCGGCAGCCCGGTGCAGGAGAAGTCCGAAGCCGGGTAGTTGGTGTTGACCGCCAGGGAAATGACCGCTGCATTGGACTGGTTGAAAGTCAGGTTGAAGGTGATGACCTGACCAGGCCCGGAAAAAGATGACGGCGAAGCGCCCGTGAAGGTCATTATCTGTGCGGTGGCTGGAGTGGCCATGGCTAGGGTTGCCAGTAGCAACGCGACGATCGGGCCTACAGGTCCCTTCGGACTGGCCGCGATCGACGAGGGGAAAACATCCGACCGCTTGCTGAAGCAACGCGCTGCCTTCAGCACCACCGATACCAGCGCGCGACCGATCGAGCTCCGCCGTGCGGAACCACGCGAAACATGCTGCATGTGTTTTCCCCTGTTACCGAGCGCCAAAGAACCGGCATTGGTTGAGCCGCTGGCTCGACCAATACGATCTGTTGTCTCGAAGCGCGCGTCCCGACATTGGCCAGGATCCCCACACGCAGCGCCATTATGGCGGCCTGGAAACTTAAGTGAAACCGTGATTACCCGAGATTTTTTCTCAGGCCCCTACCGGCCCGGGTAGGCAGTCAGCGCCGCAGAAGATATTAGCTGCGACGCCGCGCCACTACTGCCCTATTCAGCGGGAAGTGGCCATGCTGCGCGGGATTTTTGCCTGTCACCGGTCCCCTGATGCCCCACTCTGTGCCCGCCGTGCACCTGTCAGAACTCCGCCTGGATCGCGGTGGTCGCACGATCCTGCGCGACATCAACCTGTCGGTGCCCCGCGGCAGCATTACCGCCGTGCTTGGTCCCTCGGGCAGCGGCAAGTCGACCTTGCTGGCCGCGTTGACCGGTGAGTTGCCGCCGGCCAGCGGCACCGTGGAAGTGTTCGGCAAGCCGGTTCCACGTGGTACCCGCCACCTGCTGGAAATGCGCAAGAGCATCGGCGTGCTGCTGCAGGGCAATGGCCTGCTGACCGACCTGACCGTGGCCGAGAACGTGGCCCTGCCGTTGCGTACGCACACCGACCTGCCCGTACCGTTGGTGGAACGCATCGTCGACTTCAAGCTCAATGCGGTGGGCCTGCTGGCCGCCCGCCACGCGTACCCGCGCGAACTCTCCGGCGGCATGGCCCGGCGCGTGGCCCTGGCGCGGGCGCTGGCTCTCGATCCGCCGCTGATGATCTATGACGAGCCGCTGACGGGGCTGGACCCGATTGCCAGCGGGGTGATCATGAGCCTGATCCAGCGCCTCAATGACACCCTGGGCCTGACCAGCATCATCGTCACCCATCACGTGCACGAGACCTTGCCCATCGCCGACCAGGCGGTGGTCATTGCCAATGGCGGCATCGTGTTCTCGGGCACGCCGGCCGAGTTGCAGGAATCGTCCGACCCGCTGGTGCAGCAGTTCCTGCGTGGCGAGCCGGACGGGCCGATTGCCTTCGATGCCAGCCCCCGGACCGAGGCCGCCTGATGCCATTCGCCCCCGCCATCCGCTCGCTGGGCCGCGCCGGCCTGTTCACCCTGTCGGTGCTACGCTCCTCCAGACCGACCAAGGACTTTTTCGCCGAACTTGTGCGCGAAATCTACAAGATTGGCGGACGTTCCCTGCCTATCGTCGCTGCCGGCGGTGCTTTTGTAGGACTTTCGGTGACCTTGCTGGGCTACCGCGCGCTGGAAACCTATGGTGCCACCAGCCAGGTCAGCGCCTTGCTGGGCCTGGGTCTGTACCGCGAGCTGGGCCCGGTACTGACCGCGCTGCTGTTTGTGGGCCGGGCCGGCAGTTCCATTGCCGCCGAACTGGGCCTGATGCGTGCCACCGACCAGATCAAGGCCCTGGAACTGATGGCCATCGACCCGATCGCCAAGGCCGTGGCCCCGCGCTTCTGGGCCGCAGTGATCAGCGTGCCGCTGCTGACCGGCTTCTTCTGCAGCATGGCGATTACCGCCGGCTACCTGGAAGCGGTGCAGGTGATCGGCGTGGATTCGGGGACCTTCTGGCAGACCCTGCAGGACAGCGTCGATTTTTCCGACGACTTCTGCGTGGCCTTCCTGAAGGCGGCGATCTTCGGCGGCACCAGTGCACTGGTCGCCGCCTACGTGGGTTTCCACGCCGAACCCACCATTGAAGGCACCTCGGTCGCGACCACCCGCGCGGTGGTGAACGCTTCGCTGCTGGTGCTGATGTTCAATTTTGTTCTTTCCGCCTTGTTGTTCAGGAGTTGACCCATGGCCGTTCGCGGACCCCGTCTTGAATTCGCCGTTGGTGCCTTCCTGCTGCTGGCCCTGGCCTCGCTGCTGGTGCTGGCTATTGCCTCGACCAACCAGAAGTTCGGTTTTGGCGGCAGCAGTTACGAGCTGACCGCCCGCTTCAGCAATCTGGGCCAGCTGCGCCCGCAGGCGCCGGTGAAGATCGGCGGGGTGGTGATCGGCAAGGTTTCCAAGATCGCACTGGACCCGGTGAAATTCGATTCGCTGGTCACTCTGGACATCAATAATGAATACAAGGAGCTGCCCGCCGACACCTCGGCCGGCATCTTCACCAGCGGTTTGCTGGGCGAGAACTACATTGGCCTGTCTCCGGGCGGCGACCCGGAAGTCCTGAAGCCCGGCGAAGAGATCGCCTTCACCCAACCTGCGGTCGACCTGTTGCAGCTGGTCGGCAAATACATGTTCAGCGGCGGCGGCAAGCCGGCCGGCTCCGACGAGGCGAACAGCGCCGACCCCGGCGCAAACGCCAACAGCCCGCCCGCCGCGACCCCGCCCACCGAGGAACCCGCCCCATGAAGAAGTCCCTGCTTTCGCTTGTCATTGCCTCTGCCCTGCTGGCAGGCGCGCCCCTGCTGGCCACCGCCCAGACCGCCAAGCCCGCCGCTGCCGCCACCACCCAGGGGTCGGCCAGCAAACTGGTGCTGGACAGCAGCACCCGCATCCTGACCACCCTGGAAGCGCGCCGCGCTGAGTTCCGCAAGAGCCCAGCCACGCTCAAGCAGTTCATCACCAGCGAGTTCGACCGCATGTTCGACCGCGACTACGCCGCCCGCCTGGTGCTGGGTGTGCATGGCCGCGGCGCGGCACCCGCCGACGTCAAGGGTTTTGGCGACGCACTGGCCGAGAACCTGATGTCGCGCTACGGTACCTCGCTGCTGGACTTCAACAGCAAGCTGCGGGTGCGGGTGAAATCCGAATCGGCGCTGCCCGGCAACCGTGGGGTGAAGGTGTCCAGCGAAATGCTGCGCGACGGCGGCGAGCCGATTCCGGTCGATTACCTGATGCGCAACGTGGACGGGCAGTGGAAGGTCTTCGACGTGATGGTCGAAGGCATTTCCTACGTGCAGACCTTCAAGAACCAGTTCGACGCCCCGCTGCGCCAGAAATCCCTGCCCCAGGTCACCGCCGAGCTGCGCTCGGGCAAGATGCAGGCCAGTGGCGGCAACTGACGCGCGCGTCGCACGCCAAGGCGATGCACTGGTGTTCGGCGGCGCGCTGGACCGCGCCGCTGCCGCCGGGCTGTGGGTCACGGCCAGCAAGGCGGCCACCGGCGCGCAACGCATCGTCCTGACCAATGTCACTACCGTGGACAGTGCCGGGCTGGCATTGTTGGCCGAACTCGCCGCGCGCCTGCGTGCGGCGGGCGC
>JBDSUI010000234.1:0-10468 GCA_039927795.1 Pseudoxanthomonas sp. | reverse complement strand
GGGTTGGTCCGGGTGCTCTCGCTGCTGGAAGGACGCATTGTGGAAGTGCTGCTGGGCGAACGCATGCCGCGCCGGCCGCTGTACACGCAGGTCGGTAAAGGCTGGCTGGAGCGGATCAAGGACATGTTCACGGATGGCCGCACCTGGACGGCGATGCTGTACTTCCTGTTGATGATGCCGTTGGGCACGGCGTACTTCACCATCGCGGTGACGTGCCTGGCGATTTCGTTGGCCTGCATTGCCGCACCAATTGCGGTTTGGACGGGTATCGCAGACGTGCAGCCCGATGCGAATGGCTGGCTGTTTCTGGGCGATGCCGGCAATGGCATCACCTCGAACGTGCAGATGTGGCAATTGCCCCTGCTGCTGGTCGCCGGATTCCTGCTGTTCTTCGGCACCCTGCACCTGGCCAAGGGCATCGGCAAGCTGCACGGCCTGCTGGCCAAGCACCTGCTGGTGCGAAACGCGGTGGTGTAAATCGATCCCTGCGAACACGAAAAAGGCCTACGGAAGCGACTCCGTAGGCCTTTTTAGTTCCCGTCGCAGCTTACGCAGCTCCTGCCAGGGGATTGCTCAAGCGGCGTACTTGGCGATGAAGTCGCGCACGTCCGGGTACACCACTTCGCGCCAGCGACGGCCGCTGAAGATGCCGTAATGGCCTGCGCCTTGCACGGTGATATGCCGGTGACTTGCCTTGGGGATGCCGGTGCACAGGTCGTGTGCGGCGGCGGTCTGGCCGGCGCCGGAAATATCGTCCAGCTCGCCCTCGATGCTCAGCAGCGCGGTCTTTTTTATAGCCGCCGGCTGCACCAGTTCGCCCTTGATCTTCCAGGTACCGCGCGGCAGCGAAAACTCCTGGAACACGGTCTGGATGGTATCCAGGTAGTACTTGGCGGGCATGTCCAGCACCGCGTTGTATTCGTCGTAAAACTTGCGGTGCGATTCGGCATCTTCCTGGTCGCCCTTCACCAGGTCGGCATAGAAATCCCAGTGCGACATGAAATGTCGGCTGGGATTCATGGTGATGAAGCCGGCGTGCTGCAGGAAGCCCGGATACACGGGGCGACCCTGACCGGGATAGCCGCTGGGCACGGTGTGGATGACGTTGTTCTCGAACCAGGACAATGGATTGCGGGTGGCCAGGTTGTTGACCTGGGTCGGATTCTGGCGGGCATCGATAGGTCCGCCCATCATCACCAGTGAGCGTGGCGTGGCTTCGCCGCGCGCGGCCATCAGCGAGACCGCCGCAAGCACCGGCACGGTGGGCTGGCAGACGCTGATCACGCTGAGGTTCTCAGCGCCAATGTGGCGGATGAAATCCTCGATGGTTGCCACGTAATCGTCCAGGCCAAATTCACCTGCTTCTGCTGGCACCAGTCGCGCATCGATCCACTCGGTCACATACACCTTGTGGTCCTGCAGCAACGTGCGCACGGTATCGCGCAGCAGCGTGGCGTGGTGTCCGGACAGCGGGGCAACCACCAGCACCGCAGGCTCATTCTTCATGGTTGCCATGCTGCCCACTTCGTCGGTGTAGCGCTTGAAACGCAGCAGGCGGCAGAAGGACGTGGCCAGCAGTTCCTGCTCCACCACCGGCACCTGGGCGCCGTTGACTTCGATCTGGTGGATGTTCCACGGTGGCTTTTCGTAATCCTTGCCCAGGCGGTGCAACAACTCGTTGCCCGCGGCAAGGCGATCGGCCCCGGGCAGGGTGGCCAGCCAACTATTGGGATCGGAGAACAACTTGGCGTTGGCGCCCGCCTGGTGAATCCAGGGAGCCATCAGGTTGCGGCTGAGTTCGTGCCATTGGTAAAGCATCATCGTATGCGGATTCCGGCGAAGAGCGGGTTGCTGCGGCGCAGCATACCGGAACAGAGGTTCCAGGGCTTTTCACGCGCCGCGCTCAAGTTCCGAACGCTGGTCGGCCAGGGCCGGGGCAAGCCAGCAGTGCGAGCCCACCGATTGCAGCCCCTGTGCATTGAATTGCTTGCGGTACCAGGCTGCCGGGCGCGGCTGGAACTGCACCTGGTCGCCCTCGTATTCGTCTTCACGGGTAAAGGTTTCCAGGAAGGCGACCCCGCCGCAGAGTTCGCCCAGTCCGGCCAGGCCGCGCTGCAATTCGCGGGTCGGCAGGTAGTGCAATACGTCGGCGCAGACCAGCAGGTCGACCGGTGGACACGGACGCAACTGCGCGAAGTCCCCAAAGCGCGCGTAGTGCAGGTTGCGTCGCAGGCCGTGCTTGACGATGGCGAACTCGCTGCTGTCGAAGCCCAGGTAGCGCAGTTTTGGACGCAGCTTCAGCAGCGGCGCGCGCCAGGCGCCTTCACCGCAGCCGATATCCAGCACGCTGCGAATCGGCCGTTCCAGGTAGTACTCGGCGCAGGACACCGCCAGCGCCACCTTGCGTGCCAGCCGCTGCGGGCCGCCGATCTCGCCGCCGCGATACCACTGCTGGAAATAGGCTTCGTCATATTGCTTGGTCATGTGCGCAACCGGTCGGGGAAGAGGGAAGACCGCGGGTGCCGGGGTGCCAGCTGACGTGCTCCGCTATCCTATTGTCATTCAAACGGAGCAAAACACATGTATTTCTGGACCAAGACTGCACATCTGGTTTTCGTGATCGCATGGATGGCCACGGTGTTCTACCTGCCGCGCATCCTGGTCAACCTGACAGAAACAGCTGAGCAGCCTCAGGTCCAGGCGCGCTTGTTGATGATGGGCAGGAAGCTGTATCGCTTCGGCCACACCATGTTTGCCCTGGCCTTGATTCCGGGTCTGATGCTGTGGCTTCATTTCAAAATCAGCGGCGGCTGGTTGCATGCCAAGCTGACTCTGGTTGCATTGATGCTGGCTCACTTCATCATCGCCGGGCGCTGGTTGAAGGGGTTGGAGAAGGGCCGCGCCCTGCCTTCATCCAAGGCGCTGCGCTGGTTCAACGAATTGCCAGTGCTGTTGCTGGTGGTGGTGGTCTACCTGGTGCTGGCCAAGCCGTTCTGACCTCTCACACCATCGTCGGCGCGCCCCATGGGCACGAGCTTCCGGCACAGATCCCGGCAAGCGTTCTCGTGCACCGAGCACTCCTGCGCTGGCCATCTAATTTCTCTCGAAGTCGCTGGGTTTCGGCAACTCCACCGGAACGCCCTGCGCATTACAGGTGTTGGCTGCGCACAGGCGTTCACGCAGCTTCGGCGTGGCCTGCACGATCAGGTGGTAAAGGGTGTTCTGTTCCAGCGTCCCTCGCACCGCTTCACTGCCCGGCCCACGCGCCCAGACCCCGACATCTTCGCCACCATGTGACTCTTCGCGCAGCGGCACCAGCGATTCCTGCAGGTAGTCGGGGTGTTCGGTATCGACCTGGCTCAGGTCGGGCCTGCCCACGGGCGGTTCATTGCTGCTGGGGCTGTGCGGGAAATATTTGGGTCCTTGTGGCTGCTGGTTGCTGGCCCCGCTGTTACCGGGACCGTTGGCGTAGGTCAGGGTGGTAAACACTTGCCCGGTCAGGTCGCGGGCCAGCTCGCCCGGCATGTCCTCCTTGCCGCCGGCAACCCGTACTTTGCCCAGGATCGGATTGCCGCGCGCCGGGTAGCCCACCAGGTTCAGCGTATGCGCATGATCTGCAGTGACCAGGATCAAGGTGTCCTCGGCTGAAGTGGCCGACATTGCTGCGCGCACCGCGTCGGACATGGCAATGGTTTCATCCAGTGCGCGAAAGGCGTTGCCATCGTGATTGGCGTGGTCGATGCGTGCGCCTTCGACCATCAGTACAAACCCGTGTGGATCCCTGGACAGGGTGCGGATCGCGGCCAAGGTCAGCTCGCTCAGGCTGGGATCGCCCGTGGGGCTGCGATCACGGTCGTGGTCGTACTGCATGTGGTCGGCTTCGAACAGGCCCAGCAGGGCCGGGGCATCGCGGGCCGCGTGCAACTGTGCCGCATTCCAGACATAGGCGCCTTGCGGGTGCAGCCGCTGCCATTCGGCTGGCAGGTCACGACCATCCAGGCGCTGGCCGACCTTGTCGTCGTATTCGGGGTCGCGTTGCTGGGTGGAAGTGAATTCTCCGCGTCCACCGCCCAGGGCCACGCGGGGACCGCGCCCGAAGCGCGACGACGACAGCAACTGCTGGGCAATGTCGACACAGCCTTCTGACACGGCCAGCGCCGGCAGGTCGGCGTCGTTTTCCCAGTTGCGGTTGGGGACGTGGGCAAACGTCGCTGCGGGCGTGGCATGGGTCAGGCGCGCGGTGGTGACCACGCCGGTGGCCAGGCCTGCGCTGTCCGCCAGTTCCAGCCAGGTCAGCAGGGGCTGGCTCAGGCTGGTCTTGCAGTCGTTCTGGTTGCCGGCGCCGACCGCGATGGCGCCCATATGGCTCTTCACTCCAGTGGTGATCGCGGTCATGGTGCCGGCCGAGTCCGGTGTCTGCGAATCGGTGTTGTAGGTCTTGCTGAGCGCGGTGTGGGGAAAGGTCTCCCACGACAGTTGGTTTTCTTCGCCAGGATTGCCCTGCCGTTGGCCCTCCAGAATGCGCGCGGCAGCCACGGTCGTCAGGCTCATGCCGTCACCCAGGAACAGGATCACGTTCTTCGCGCGACCCTGCATTGCGCCGTTAGCCGCGGCACGTGCGGCGCCGCTGCGGTACCACCATTGCGGGGTTTCACCGGCAGGGTGGCGCACCCCGCTCACATCAACCGCGTGCAGGGCAGAAGTCTGTGCCGGTGCAGGCGCAGGCGTCGTAGCGCAGCCAGCGAGCAGCGCGATGAACAGGACGGGCAGGGCAAGAGACAGTCGCTGTGGCGGGGAATGCATCAGGGTCAAGAGCTCAATGGGGGGGTGGGCCGCGGAGTATGCCCGCCCCCGGTGTCCCGCCGATGACACGTGCCCGTTCCAGCAATGCCATCGCACCGGATGCCGTGCTGGGCTATCGTGCGCGCCTGTTCTGATGTAGGTCAACGTGATGAAGCTGCTGGCTGCCTGGTTCAAGGTCCCGTTCTGGCAGCGCGTGCTGGCCGGTTTCGTGCTGGGCGTGCTGGCGGGCTGGGCATTCGGGCCGTCGGCCGAAACCTGGTTCGGCCCCTTGGGCGATCTGTACGTGACCCTGATCCAGATGATTGCAGTGCCGCTGGTGTTCTTCGCGGTGATCAATGCGGTCAGCTCGCTGCATGGCCAGACTTCCATCGCCGCGCTCGCCGGCCGCACCTTCGCCTGGTTTGCGATCACCGCGGTGCTGGCGGTTGTGGTGGGGCTGGTCTTCGGGCTGGTCATCAGGCCCGGCGAAGGCGTCGGCGTGTTGCAGGTGGCCGCCGACTACAAGCCCAAGGAAACGCCCGGAATCATTGATGTGTTCCTGAACATCGTGCCGGCCAACGTATTCCAGGCCCTGTCCGGCGCATCGGCATCCAAGGCAGCTGACGGCAGCAGCGTGCTGGTGCCACGCAATGGCACCGTGCTGCAGGTCATCTTCTTCGCGGGCCTGGTGGGATTCGCATTCGTCAGGCTTGGGGAAAAAACCGCCAACCTGCGCAGGCTTGCCGGCGAAGCCAGCGAGACCATGATCCAGATCACCCGATTCGTGCTGGAATTCACCCCGCTGGGCACATTTGGACTTATCGCCGCGTTGGTTGGCGGTTACGGTTTCGAGCAGCTCAGGCCACTGCTGACATTCGTGGTCGCACTCTATGCCGCCTGTGCTTTCCACATCATCGTGGTCTACAGCGGTCTGCTGCTGGCGCATGGCCTGAATCCGTTGAAGTTTTTCCGGGGTGCTGCCCCGGCCATGCAGGTCGCATTCGTGGCCTCCAGCAGTTTTGCCGCGTTGCCGGCGTCGCTGCGCAGCGTCACCCACAACCATGGTGTGCACCCGGACTACGCGGCATTCGCGGTGCCCTTGGGTGCCAGCATCAAGATGGATGGCTGCGGCGCGATCTATCCGGCCCTGGCCGCGGTATTCATCGCCCAGTACACCGGCATTGAGCTGTCCTGGTCACAGTATCTGATCATCGCTCTGGCCTCGGTGCTGGGCAGCTTTGGTACCGCCGGTGTGCCCGGCACCGCAGTCATCATGGCCACGGTGGTACTCAGCGCCGCCAACCTGCCGCTGGAAGCCATCGGCTTCCTCTACGCCATCGACCGGGTCCTGGACATGATGCGCACCATGACCAATGTCACCGGACAGATGCTGGTGCCGGTGCTGGTGGCCAAGGAAACCGGAATGCTGGACCGCGCCATCTACGAAGCGGCGCCCACCAACCTGGGCATCGAGGATCAGCCCGGCGGCGTTGGCAAAGTGCTTTGACGGTAGCCCCCGAGGTCACGCTGGTTGAGCATTCCCCGGGCATTGATGAGTATGGGCGGCTGCGCAGCGCGGCGGGACTTTCCGCCAGAATCGCCGAAGCGGCGACGCGCGGCCCGCCGGCCGGTGGCGAAACGGATGAATTGCATCGTCAAAAGGCCGAGCACGATCCGGCCGCTGGCTAGGCCAGCGTCGGCGACGTGAGGCGCGGCATCGCCAGCAACCCTGCAAGCACGGCAAAGGGGATGGGCAACAACATCCCGGTCACCGCCACCCATTCGGGATTGGGTATGAGGCTGGCATGGACAATCACCGTGGCGGTCAGCAGCGCACCGACCACCAAGGCAGCCGCACCTTGACGGGGCCCCGCGCTGATCGCGGCAACCCAGCCACCGATCAATGCCGCCACGGCCCATGCGGCCAGCATGCAGGCGATAGCAGCACGGGGGGTGCCAGCGGCATAGTCGAGCAGCGATTCCTGGCTTGCGAAATCATTGGCATCGGGTAGCCGGTAGAGTTCAGTGAACCCGTAGCCGAAGGCGGTGACGACCAGACCGGCGATCAGAGTGCCGAGGAAGATTGAAAATATCGTGCGTGCCATCGCGTGGGGCTCCTTGGTGTGCTGAACCCGGAATGTGGTTCGGTGGCAAGAATGACCTGCAAACCCTTGCGCTTGCAACCGGCTAAGCTGCAACCAGTCTCGGAGACCCCTGCATGAGTGGCGAACAACGCGAACTGACTTTCCGATTCCTTGCCGAGCCCACCGACGTCAACTATGGCGGCAAGGTGCACGGCGGGGTGGTGATGAAATGGATCGACCAGGTGGGCTATGCAGCCGCGGTAGGCTGGAGCGGGCACTACAGCGTGACCGTGGCGGTGGGTGGCATCCGCTTCGTGGCCCCCATCCGCATCAGCGATCTGGTCACGGTAACCGCCACCCTGGTCTACACCGGCACCAGCAGCATGCATTTCGCCATCGACGTCCAGGCGCGTGATCCGGGCCTGGAACCCAGCCAGGCGGAGAACCGCCTGTGCACCCATTGCATCATCGTGTTCGTGGCCCTGGATGGCGTTGAAGGCAAACCGACGCCGGTGGCGCCCTGGCAGCCCGCGACCGATGACGACAGGCGCATGGCGGAATACGCGACCAAGGTGATGGAGCTCAGCAAGGGCATCGAGGAAACCATCGCCCATTACCAGGAACCGGAAAGCCAGGCCTAGGCCACAAAAAAGGCCGCCCCTCAGGCGGCCTCTTCAACGGCGGCAGGCGCTGCGCAGGTGTTGCTTACATTGCTACCCGGCGGGCCTGCATGAACTTGGCACTCCAGTAGCCGGTGACCAGGCTGTCCACGCGCACGTCCTTGCCGGTACTGGGCGAATGCAGGAAGCGGCCTTCTCCCACGTAGATGCCGACATGGTTGACCCGGCCCTTGAGGCCGAAGAACACCAGGTCGCCCTGCTTGAGGTTGTCGCGGTCCTTGATCAGCTCGGCCGAATCCTGGCTGGCCATCTCCTGCGAGACGCGCGGCAGTTCGATGCCCAGCGTGGTGCGGAATACATAGCTGACCAATCCGCTGCAATCGAACCCGCTGTCCGGCGAGGTGCCACCCCAGCGATACGGTGTGCCGAGCAGGGTCAGCGCACGCTTCAGAACGCTCTGTACCTTGCCGCCGGATTCCTGCGGCGCCATGGCCCCGGTCCGGGTCAGGTCATAGTTGGAAAGCAGCCGGCTGAGGTCGGTGGCAAACATGGCCGAGCGGTCCAGCATTGGCATGGTGTCGCCGGCAGCCAGTCGCGGCAGTAGGGCGGTCAGGGTGACGGCGGCGGCTTCAGTGGCCTTGTCGCGGATGCTGCCGGATTTCTCGACGGTCGCAGCCGCACTGCGGATGCTGGCGTCGTTGCTGGACACGGCGGTGCTGGCGGAAAGTTCGGTGGCTGGCACGGTGGCCGCGGTCTGTGCCTGGGCGCAGAAGCTGGTGAGGCAGAGGGCAGCGCTGAAAAAGAGTGAATGGGAGACGCCCCGGGCAGTGGGGCGGCGGGCGGCGGGCAGGCCATTTCGCAGGTCGTCAGTCGTCACGCGGAAGTCTGTGTAGTGGATCAGGGGCCGATCATGACTTCACAAGACCTTCATGTGGTTCAAATTTCGTTAGTGGAAGGTGAAACAAGTGCAACGGCGGTCACATTTTTCCGTTCAGGACTCGTTTTGCACCCGAATAGTGCGTGCTCCAGTACGGCCCATCCAGCTGATCCAATCGTACCGTGCCGCCGCTGCTGGGGGCATGCACAAAGCGACCCTCGCCCACATAGATGCCGACATGGCTGACATTGCCGGGGCTGCCAAAGAACACCAGGTCGGCGGCGGCGAGCTTGGCGGGATCAATGCGCGGGCCCTGGATAGCCGCCAGTTCGCGTGAGGTACGCGGCAGGCGCAACTCCAGCATGTCGCGGTACACATAGCTGACCAGGCCACTACAGTCGAAGCCGCTCTGCGGCGTGTTTCCGCCATAGGTGTAGGGCGTGCCCACCAGGCCAATGGCACGCATCAATACCGCATTGGCGGCAGCCGGATCCACCGGCTGGACCGGCGGCCAATAGTGTTGCGAGGCCGGCGGTGGCGCATTCTGGCGCACCGCATCCTTGCCGCCACAGGCCGCCAGCAGCAGACAAAGCCCGGCGCTGACCAGCAGGCACGACAGGTGCCGGACGCGCGGCAGTGCCGCTGCAACTGGCGTGGTGAGCGGCAAGCCGGGATAATGTGAAGCCTTCATTGGGTCAATCTTGACCGCAATGCCCCGCGGCCTACAAGCCGTACTTCCGCTGTCGCCCCGGTGTGCGGCGCAGCCCAAGCCAGAGCCCAACATGAAAATCGCAAAAGACAGCGTGGTCCGTTTCCATTACACCGTGTCCGAAACGGGGCAGGAAGCGCTGGAGAGTTCCAATGATCGTGAGCCGCTGGCAATCCTCTACGGCCACGGCAACATCATCCCGGGACTGGAGAACGCAATGCTGGATCGCGAGAGCGGCGAGCATTTTGGCGTGGACGTGACTGCCGCCGAAGCCTATGGCGAAAAGCGTGAAGGCCTGAGCCAACGCGTGCCCAAGAAGCATTTCGGCGCGCAGAAGCTGGCGCCCGGCATGCAAGTGGTGTTGCAGACCAACTTCGGCCCGCGTCCGGTGACCATCCAGAAGGTGGGAATGAGTGTGGTCGACGTCGACCTGAACCACCCCATGGCCGGCAAGGACCTGCATTTTGACGTGGAGATCGTGGAGGTTCGTGAGGCTACGGCCGAAGAACTCCAGCATGGTCACGTGCACGGCGAAGGCGGCCACCAGCACTGAAACTGGCCTGCGACTGCAGCCGCGCGGTATCCAACCGGCGGCCTGCTGCGGCGGGCTGTCTGCTTTGCAGCGCGGCCGCTCCGAATAGAATGCCAGGGTGAATCTTCCACGCGATGAGGTCGTGATTGTCGGCGCAGGCGTGATTGGCCTGGCCACGGCGCTGGCGCTGGTCGAAGCAGGTCGGCCAGTGCGCGTACTTGACGCCGGTCGCGTGGGCGGCGGTGCGTCGCACGGCAACTGCGGCACCATTACCCCCAGCCACGCACCGCCGCTGGCCGCGCCGGGCATGGTGGCGGTGGGTTTGCGCTGGATGTTCACACCGGATGCGCCGCTCTATCTGAAACCACGCCTGGACCCCGCCCTGTGGCGCTGGCTGGCGCACTTTGCCGCGCGCTGCAACGCCAGTGCGTGGCGACAGAGCACGCGCTCGCGTTCGGTCATTCTGGAAGACTCGCGCCGCCGGCTTGCCGACTGGGTGCAGCGCTACACGCTGCAATGCGAATTCGTCGAGGAAGGGCTGGATTATGTGTTCCGTGAACAGGCGAACTTCGACCATTACGCGCACGAATGCGAGTTGCTGCGCGAGTTCGGCATCGACAGCGAAGCCTTTGATGGCGCGACCTATCTGCGCGACGAACCTGCCTTGAAACCCGGCGTGGTCGGTGCGGTGCATTTTCCCGGTGATGCGCGCTTGCGTCCAGATCGCTACGTGGCCGAGCTGGCCCGGGCGTTGCGCGAACGCGGCGGCGTGATCGAGGAACAGTGCCGGGTTGACGCGCTGCAGGAATCAGCCGACGGCGTGGCTGTGGTGACCGACCGTGGCATTCGGCATGCGCTCGAGGT
>JBDSUI010000233.1:0-3747 GCA_039927795.1 Pseudoxanthomonas sp. | reverse complement strand
GCTTCCCACGGCAGTCCGTTGGCGACCGCATTGCCGGCGTACTGGCGAATCTTGCGGGCGTTGTGCGAGGCGTCGCCGAACTGGGCAAAGCTCACTTGCACCCCCGCCGCATGCAGGCGTGCGGCGTTTTCCAGCGTGGCTGCAATCTGGTCGAAATCGCGCGGCAGGTCGGCCAGTGCGTCCACGAACACCGGGACTCTGGCGCGGGCGATTTCCGGCGCCAGTTTCCAGGCTTCCACACCACTGGCGATGGCGATGTTGACCTTCTCGCGCTGGGCCCAGCGCAACAGCTGGCGGATGTCGGCGGCGCGATTGACGGTGACCACGATGCGGCCAGTGCCGGCCAGGTAGCGGGCAAGCACGACGCGCCCGGTCGGCGTCAGCAGTGCATGTGGGGAATCGACCGGAATGCGGCCACGCGCCTCGCCGACAATCTGATCCAACAGCATCCATTGCGCCGCGCGCGACTTGCCACTTTGCCCCAGCACTTCGCTGCCCAGTTTCACGAACAGCACGCGCGGACCGATCGGGTCGGCGCCGCCGTCCAGACGCATCACGCCGCCCTGACCGGCGATGAACGAGCCACCGGTACTGGCGCCCAGCAGGGTGAAGCCCAGGCCTTCGACGCGGGCGATGGGCACCAGCACCGAGTCGGGGTTGTAGGCCAGGGTCACGTCGAATTCCGGACGCAGCGGCTGGTCCCTGGCCAGGGTCAGGGCGCTGTCGACGGTCTGCGCTTCACCGGACACTTCCTCGATGCCGATCTCGGTGATGCCGCCGAACAGGGCCGGCGTCAGTGGCTTGCCGTTGGCTTCGAAGACGATGATGGACGCGGGCGCCTGCAGGTGGCTGCCAACCGCGCGGATGAGGCCGCCCTGGACCAGCACGTCAGCGTCCTGCAGCGTGCCTTGTGGGCCGGCGGTGTGCACGGTGGCGTGGCGGATGAGGACATCCTGGGCGAAGGCGTTCGTCGTCGCCAGCGAAGCCAGCAGCAACAGGAAAACCGTCACTCCCCGGTTCGTAATCCCGGCGAATGCCGGGACCCAGGCCGACGCTCGAGCGATCCGAACGAAGGGAGCTGGCAATGTGGGGAAGTTGGGTCCCGGCGTTCGTCGGGATGACGACTGAAAGCGAGTCGATGCGCTCATTTCGCAGCTCCCGTCCGGGCCGCGCTCTGACCGAGCATGAAATCAGACCTCGGTTGCCGCGCCGGATCGTTGCGGTCGTAGAGCCGCGCCCCGTCGATGTAGACCTGGTCGGCCTGTGCGTACACGCTGAAAGGGTTCTGGTTCCAGACCACCACGTCGGCCATCTTGCCGGCTTCCAGGGTGCCGGTTTTTTCCAGGATGCCCATGGACTTGGCGGGGTTCTGCGTCAGCCAGCGGATCGCGCGTTCCGGCGCAATTTCTATACCGGCGCGCCGCGCATTGGCGATGACCTTGGCTGCTTCCTGGTTGAGGCGCTGGATGCCTTCCTCCGAGTCCGAATGCACGATGGCGCAACTGTTGGCGGGGCGGTCGACCAGTGCGATGTTTTCCTGGATGCCGTCAAAGGCTTCCATCTTGAAGCCCCACCAGTCGGCCCACAGCGCGCCGCACACGTTTTCCGAGGCCAGACGGTCCGCCAGCTTGTAGGCCTCCACGCCATGGTGGAAAGCGGCGATCCTGAAGCCGAACTCTTTCGCCAGGTCCAGCATGGTGGCCATCTCGTCGGCGCGATAGCAGTGGATATGCACGCGGATCTCGCCGTTGATGGCGGCCGCCAGCGTGTCCAGCTTCAGGTCACGCTTGCCGCCGCTGTCGCCGGCGCTGTCGTTGCTGTCATCGCCCTTGGCGCGGGACCACCAGCGCTTCTTCTTCGGCGTGGCCGGGGTGGGCTGGTTTTTCTTCAGGTATTCACTGGCATCGATGAAGGCCGCGCGATAGCCGGCGATATTGCCCATGCGCGTCGACGGCCCGCCTTTCTGGCCATACACGCGCTTGGGGTTTTCCCCGCAGGCCATTTTCAGGCCCCACGGCGCACCCGGAAACTTCATGCCCTGATAGGTCGTGGCCGGCACGTTTTTCAGGGTAACGCCGCGGCCGCCCACCAGGTTGGCCGAACCCGGCAGGATCTGCAGCGCCGTGATGCCACCGGCCAGTGCGCTGTGGAAACCGGGATCCTGCGGCCAGATGGAATGCTCTGCCCACACGTTGGCGGTGACCGGCGCGGTCGCTTCATTGCCATCGCTGTGCGCGCTTACGCCGGGGCTTGGATACACACCCAGGTGCGAATGCACGTCGATGATGCCCGGCGTGACCCAGCGGCCGGTGCCGTCCACCCGGGTCGCGTCGGCAGGCGCGGACAGCGCACGGCCCACCGCGACCACCTTCCCGTCCTGCAGCAGCACGTCGGCGTCGTCCAGGCGCTCGCCGGTGCCGGTCAGGACCGTGGCGTGTTCAATCAGCACCGGACCTGCGGCAATGGCGCGATAGGTGCTGGGGTAGGGGTCCTGGGTGAAACGTGAGCTGGCGGCGGCGTTGCCAACGATGCCGCACACGGAAACGAAGCCGGCGACAGCCAGCAAAACACTACGCATGATGATTCCCCGACAGTGCAAGCTGAAAGCTACCCGGCGCGCGCCGGCTTGCCAAGTGCCAGCGCGAATACGCGTGCCACAATCGGCAAAACAGAAGAACAGGAGAGGCGGCGCGATGAAGGACAAGAACGAGATCGTCGAAAACTGGCTACCGCGCTACACCGGCGTGCCACTGGAGCAGTTTGGCGAACATATTCTGCTGACCAATTTCAGCGGCTACCTGCACGCCTTCTCCGCGTTGACAGGCGCGCCGGTGGTCGGCCTGGACCGGCCCATGGCCAGTGCCACCATCGACGGCATCAGCATGATCAATTTCGGCATGGGAAGTCCCAACGCTGCGACCATGATGGACCTGCTGTCGGCCATCATGCCCAAGGCGGTGCTGTTCCTGGGCAAGTGCGGGGGGCTGAAGCGCAAGAACCAGCTCGGCGACCTGGTGCTTCCCATCGCGGCGATCCGCGGCGAAGGCACCAGCAACGACTACCTGCTGCCGGAAGTGCCGGCGCTGCCCGCTTTTGCACTGCAACGCGCCGTATCCACGATGATCCGCGACCTCGGCCATGACTACTGGACCGGGACGGTGTTCACCACCAACCGTCGGGTCTGGGAACATGACGTGGAGTTCAAGGAATACCTGCGCAAGCTGCGCTGCATGGCCATCGACATGGAAACCGCGACCATCTTCGCCGCCGGTTTCGCCAACCGCATTCCCTGCGGCGCGCTGCTGCTGGTCAGCGACCAGCCAATGATCCCCGAAGGGGTCAAGACCGAACTTTCTGACGCGCGCATCAGCGCCGATTTCGTCGATCGCCACATCAACATCGGCATCGAGGCCCTGAAGCTGATCCGCCGCCATGGAAAATCCGTGCGGCATCTGCGCTTCGACGAATAGAACGCGTGGACTCACAACTCCAGCAGTGGCGGGCCGCCGGCCGGTATTTCCAGCACCAAGGCCACCGTATTTTCTATCGCGATGAAGGCCAGGGTCCCGTGCTGCTGTGCCTGCACGGTTATCCCACCGCGTCCTGGGACTGGCACCGGGTCTGGCCGTCGCTGGTCGGCCGCTATCGCTTGATCGCGCCGGACCTGCTGGGTTTCGGCTTCTCCGACAAGCCGCGTGATCATGCCTATTCAATCGCAGACCAGGCTAGTCGCGTCGAAGGCCTGCT
>JBDSUI010000232.1:0-21376 GCA_039927795.1 Pseudoxanthomonas sp. | reverse complement strand
ACCGAGGAAAACCGCAGTTGCCAGCCCAGGTGTTCGCACAGGCGCGAGATCAGGTCCAGGCCGATGCCACCGCCGTCGCGGCCACCGCGTGCCACCTTGGCGTAGATCCGGCTGATTTCCTCCGGTGACATGCCGTGGCCCGGGTCGTCGATGACCACGGTCGCATCGGGCTGCAGGCTGATGCGGATCTCGCCGCTGTCGCTGTTTTCGATGGCATTGCGCAACAGGTTGCCAATGGCGGCCTGCACGATGGTCACTGGCGCGGTGATGTCGCAGGCTGCCACGCTGCCCAATACCAGGGTCAGATCCTTGTCGCGGGTCAGGTGGCGGTGGTCTTCGATGATGTCGGGCAGCAGCTGGCCCAGTTCCACGCGGTCGCTGGCTTCGGCCAGGCGCGAGGGATCCTTGGCCAGGGTCAGCAGCAGCGAAATCAGTTGCTCCACCTTGCGTGCGGTGCGATGGATGCGCGCGACCTGGTTGCGTGCTGACGCCGGCATGTCGGCCTGTTCCAGCACCAGCTCGGCCGCACCGGCAATCACCGCGATGGGCGTGCGAAGCTCATGGCTGGAGGTGGCGATGAAGGCGTGCTCACGTTCGACGAAGCTCTGGTTGCGTTGCAGGTAATCGTTGAACGCATCGGCAATCACCACCATTTCGGCGCTGGCATCCTGGCCCACGGTGACCTGCTGGTTGGGGGACTCGGGTTTCAACTGCTGCACCTGTCCGGCCAGCGAGGCAAGTGGTTCGATGATCAGTCCCAGCCGCCACATCACCGCCAGTCCCAGGATCAGGATGACGATGACGGTGCCCGCCGCGACCGCCAGGCTGATCGTGCCTTCAACGCCTTCAAACTGGGTCAGGTTCAGGGCCAAGGCCACCGGCTTGCCATTGATCTGTTCCACCAGGACCACACTGTTGACACCGTCCAGCAGCATGTCGTCGTGCAGGCCGGCTGCCAGCGAGGCCAGCTGCGGCGGCAGTGACGGTGCGCCGGCGACCCCGTACAAGCGCAAGGTCTCGTTGTCGTGCCAGCGATAGGCTGGATTGGCCTGGGTGCGCTGGCCGTAATAATCCAGCTCTGAACGCAATAGCGACTCCCAGGCCAGGTGTTCGACCCGCTCATGGATGATATAGCCGCCGGCCAGTACCGCGGTGGACAGCAGCACCGCATAAAGCAGCAGCCACTGCAGGATCCGGTATTTGAGTTGCGGCCTATTGGCCATCAGCTTGTTCCTTGGCAATGACCGCCAGACGGTAGCCGACGCGCGGCAGGGTGTGGATGAGCTTGTCGGAAAACGGCCCGTCCACGCTGCGCCGCAGCTCGTAGATGTGGGAACGCAGCATGTCACCGTCCGGCGGTTCGTCGCCCCATAGCGCGTGTTCAAGACGTTCGCGGCTGACCGCAGCGGGGCTGGCCAGCATCAGTGTTTCCAGCAGCTTGCGGCAGGCCGGATACAAATGTAGTGACCGGCCAGCCCGGCTGACTTCCAGGGTGGTCGGGTCCAGGCGCAAATCGGCTACTTGCAGCACGCGACTGCGGTTGCGGCCTGCGGCGCGTGCGATCAGTGCCTCGATGCGTACTTCCAGTTCGGGCAGGGCGAAGGGCTTGGTGAGGTAGTCGTCGGCGCCGGCGCGGAACCCGGAAATCTTGTCCGGCAGTTCGTCGCGTGCGGTCAGCATGATCACCGGCACCCCGGAATTGTGTTCGGCGCGCAGCCGGCGCAGCACTTCGCGACCATCCATACGCGGCAGCATCCAGTCCAGGATGACCACGTCGTAGCTCCCGTGGATGGCCAGGTGCAAGCCCGTGACCCCGTCGGGTGCGGCATCCAGGGTATGGCCGCGGGCTTCGAAGAACTCGAACAGGTTGGCGACCAGGCTGCGGTTGTCTTCTATCACCAGCAGTCGCATCAGGATTCCAGTAGGCCGTGCCAGCACCGTCAGGGGGCTGGATGCTCACAGTATCGCCGCCCTGCTGTCAAAA
This sequence comes from Pseudoxanthomonas sp., assembly GCA_039927795.1. Taxonomy (GTDB): domain Bacteria; phylum Pseudomonadota; class Gammaproteobacteria; order Xanthomonadales; family Xanthomonadaceae; genus Pseudoxanthomonas_A. The sequence continues at coordinate 19,392 of JBDSUI010000232.1, read as the reverse complement.
GCGCCAAGTGCCACCGCTGCCTCGGCACTGGTCTGTTAACCGGTCGCAAACAGGGTTATGACTATTTTCCGACATCACGTTTCCCAAGCTTGCCGATCACACTGACTGCAGGAATCTCAGCTAATGTACCGGGATGACTCCAGCCGAGGATCCACCCAGTCAGGCATTCTTCCGCCTCGCTGGCCAGCTTTCATGATCGAAACGTCTACTGCTGCGCCTGCCACTACGGCCGCTGTCCACCCTGATGCGGTTGATTTGTCCGTCGTAGTGCCCGTATTCAATGAACGCGACAACGTGGCCGCCCTGGTCAGCGAGATTGTGGCTGCGCTGCGGCCCTTGCTGGCGTTGGAGATCGTCTATGTCGATGACGGGTCCAGCGATGATACGGTCGCCCAGCTCACGCTTCTGAAGCAGCAGGTGCCCGAGCTGCGGCTGTTGCGCCATGCGGTGCAGAGCGGGCAAAGCACCGCGATACGGACCGGCGTGCGGGCGGCGCGTGGGGCATGGGTCGCGACCCTGGACGGCGATGGGCAGAACGACCCGGCCGACATTCCCAAGTTGCTGCGCGCGCGCGATGCGGCTGACGCGCAGGTGAAGCTGTTCGCGGGCTGGCGGGTCGAGCGTCGCGACACGGCCAGCAAACGCTGGGCCTCGCGCGTTGCCAATGCGATTCGTGCGCGTCTGCTGCACGACGACACGCCCGATACCGGCTGTGGCATCAAACTGTTCGAGCGCGACGCGTTCCTGGATCTGCCAAGTTTCGACCACATGCACCGCTACCTGCCCGCACTGATGCAACGCGCCGGCTGGAAGACGCTCAGCATTCCGGTCAATCACCGCAGTCGTGCGTCTGGCGTTTCCAAATACAACAACCTGCAAAGGGCCTGGGTCGGGCTTAGCGACCTGCGCGGAGTTGCGTGGCTGATCCGGCGCAGTACCCTTCCGCATGCCGAGGAACTGTGAGCCGCCCATGCATCCGATGAACCAGGAAATCCTGTGGCTGGACTGGACCGGGCTGCGCATGACACCGTGGAAGGTGATCGGAATGACCGGGGCGCTGATGTTCGGGGCACGCTGGGTGGTTCAGTTCGTGGCCTCGCGGCGCGCGCGCAAGCCGGTGATTCCCCGCCTGTTCTGGTACATGAGCATCGTCGGCAGCCTGATGACGCTGAGCTACTTCCTGTTCTCTGCAAAGCAGGACGCGGTGGGTGTGATCCAGAACCTGTTCCCCGCCTTCACTGCCATCTACAGCCTGTACCTGGACATCAGCCATCGCGGCTGGCAACGGGACCGGGCCAGCCACTAGACACTGCTTAACGTGCGTCGAGTGCGACTAGTGCTCATGCGGATCAAGGTCCTGCGGATCAGGCGCATTCGGAACAGGCGCATTCGGGTCAGGGGCACGTCCAAGGGCTGACCCTGGCCGGTCATAAATCCCCAGCCGGTAGCCCATGCGCGGCAGGGTATGCAGCAGCTTGACTTCGAACGGCGCGTCAATGCTGCGGCGCAGTTCATAGATATGGGAACGCAACAGGTGCTTGTCGGCCGCGGCCTCACCCCATAGCGCCTGTTCCAGTCGCGTGCGTGGGACGACGGCCGGGCTGGCCTGCATCAGGATTTCCAGCAGCTTGCGACAGGCCGGATAGAGATGCAGCGCCTGTCCATCGCGATGCACTTCCAGAGTGCGCCGGTCCAGGCGAAGCCCGTGTACTTCCAGGATCTGGTTGTGCGCGCGTTCGCCGCCCCGGGCCAGCAGCGCTTCCAGCCGGACTTCAAGCTCTGGCATGGCGAAGGGTTTGGTCAGGTAATCATTGGCACCGGCGCGGAAACCGGCAATCTTGTCAGGCAGTTCGTCACGCGCGGTCAGCATGATCACGGCCTGGCTTGGATGGCTGGCCCGCAGGCGATGCAGCACTTGCAGGCCGTTCAGGCGCGGCAAGGTCCAGTCCAGCAACACCACGTCGTAGCACTGGTGCATGGCCAGGTGCAGGCCGGTGATGCCATCGGGCGCCGCATCCAGCGTGTGGCCGCGGCTCTCGAAATAGTCGAACAGGTTGGCGACCAGGCTTGCGTTGTCTTCCACCACAAGCAGTCGCATGCCTCAGCTCTCCGCGCCGCAAATGCAGCGCCGGAGATAATTCCATCGGGGCGGTCGGAAAAACGTCAGAGCTGTCATTCTCACAACTTTCCTACGTGTCCGGCGTCACCATGTCTTTCCCAAAACCACGAGTCGCCTGCTTGACGCCCAGCCCGCAAAGTGCCCGCCTGCATCGGGCCGGTTTCATCGTATTGCTGGTCCTGGCCGGGCTGAGCCTGCTGGCGGGACTGGGCCTGCGCGATCCATCGCCGCCCGATGAGCCGCGCTTCGTGCTGGCCGCCCGCGACATGGTCGAAAGTGGGCAGTGGCTGTTCCCGCACCGCGGCATCCAGTTTTATGCGGAAAAGCCACCGGTTTTCATGTGGTTGCAGGCGGCTGCCTACACGCTGACCGGTCACTGGCGCACAGCCTTTCTGTTGCCATCGCTGCTGGCGGCGTTGCTGACGCTTTGGTTGAGCTACGACCTGACTGCACGGCTATGGAGCCGGCAGGCCGGACGCTATGCGGCGCTGGGGCTGTTCGTGTGCCTGCAGTTTGGCCTGCAGGCCAAGCGCGGTCAGATCGACATGGTGCTGGTGGCCATGACCACGCTCTCGCTCTACGGATTGATACGTCATCTGCTGCGCGGCCCGGACTGGCGGTGGGCGTGGCTGGGATTCTTTGCCGCGGGACTGGGCACGGTGACCAAGGGTGTGGGGTTCCTGCCGGTGCTGGTGCTGCTGCCATGGGCGGCACTGGTCTGGCGCAATCGGCAGCGGCCCCGGCTGGCCGCGCCTGCTCCCCAGGCCTGGCGCTGGTGTGTGGCAGCGCTTTGTTTCATTGCCGGTGCCGGGGTGTGGGTGGTGCCGATGCTGCTGGCCGTCTACAACAGCCATGATCCTGCGTTCCAGGCTTACGCCAGCGAAATCCTGTTCAAACAGACCGGCAAGCGTTACGCCGACGCGTGGCATCACGTGCAGCCGGTGTGGTATTTCGCCCAGGTCATCGTGACCCTGTGGCTACCCGGCGCACTGCTGTTGCCGTGGCTGGCGCCGGCGTGGTGGCGTCGCCTACGCAGGGGCGATGCGCGCCTGTGGTTGCTGCTGGGCTGGAGCGTCCTGGTCCTGCTGTTCTTCAGCGCCAGTCCGGGCAAACGCGAGGTCTATATTTTTCCGATGCTGCCGGCCTTGTGCATGGCTGCCGGCGCGCTGCTGCCCGGTTTGCTGAAGCGGGTGGGCGTGCAGCGCACGTTGGTGGCGTACTTGCTGGCTTTGTCGCTGGGAATGGGCACGCTGGCGGCGATGGGCTTGATGGGCACAAGCGAGTGGGCGCACAAGCTTGCCGCGCAGCGCGAAATCGACGAAGCCACCTTGCGTATTTTCCTGCAGTGGATGCTTGCCTTCGGTCTGTCTTCACTGGCGGTGATCCTGTGGGCGCGCACGCGACGGGCAGGTACCGCAACCGTGGTGGTAACCGCGCTGCTGTGGGCCACCTATGGCTTAGGGCTGGCGCCGACCCTGGACGCCGACAGTTCGGCGCGCAAGCTGATGCAGCGGGTAGGCCAGCGCATCGGCCCGCACGCGCAACTGGGCATGGTGGCCTGGCGCGAACAGAACCTGCTGCAAAGCGATCGGGACACGCTTGACTTTGGCTACAAGAATTCATGGGAAGCGCAATGGGCCGCAGCAGGTCCATGGCTGCAGGCCGACCCGAGCCGGCGCTGGATCTTCGTACTTGAGCAAGCGCTGAGTCCATGCGCCGAACGTTCGCGCGTGGTCCGCATTGGCCAGTCGAATCGAAACCAGTGGCTGCTGGTGCCAGGAACGGCATGGAAGCCGGGTTGCACGACGCCGCCTTTCTCGGGCGAAGCGGGTGAAAGCCCTTGAATCGCAGCTGAGCCGCAGCCGGATTTAACGCGAAGCGAACGCCGCTCCGACTTCGCTCCGACAGCGCCATCCCAATCATGTGCGGCATCCTCTCCTTGTGCGTGCGCATGCAATTACCTTCTTCGTTGTTCTCGTCACGCCCAGTCTGGGCAGCGGGTCACGGCCCGCTGGGCGGCGTGCATCGCAGCAGGCGGCTTGCGTGCTCCTTCTACGCCACGCATGTGTGGATGCCGGCCATTGCCTTCGCTGCGGTGTCGGTGGTGCTGATGGGCCTGCACGGGGACTTCTGGCTGGCGGACCGCTTGTATGCAATGGAAGGCCATGCCTGGGCTCTGCAATCGGGCTATGTCACCCAGGACCTGCTGCATGCAGGCGGTCGCCAGGCCAGCAAGTATGCGTGGCTCGGGCTGCTGTTGATATTGGTCGCGTCGCTGTTTGTTCCCGCTGCCAAGCCGTGGCGCAGGCCGCTGGTCTATCTGTTGCTGGCCACGCTGTTGTCGACTGCCGCGGTCGGCATGTTGAAGCGTTGGTCAAACATGGACTGCCCCTGGGATCTGTTGCGCTATGGCGGCACTCACAACTATTACGGATTGTTCACCCAGCGTCCGCCGGCGATGGGGCAGGGCCGCTGCTTTCCTGCCGGCCATGCCAGTGCGGGCTATGCGTGGGTTGCGCTGTATTTCTTTTTCGCCGCCGCACGCCCGCGATGGCGCTGGTGGGGCCTGGGGGTTGGACTGGCGATGGGACTGGTTTTCGGCATAGCGCAGCAACTTCGGGGCGCACATTTTCTCTCCCATGATCTATGGGCCCTGATGATCTGCTGGCTGCTTGCGTTGACGTTGTCACAGCTGTTGCTGGCAGAACGCGCGGCGCCCGTATTCGGTGGGGCCGCAACATGAGCGCGACCTTGAAGACGCGTGCAGTGGAGCCGCGGGCACAAGTCGCGGATGCCTGGTGGAAGGCGACGCCGGTGTTGGGTTCGGAAAGCCTGGTACTGCTGTGCAGTCTGCTGTTCACCGTGTGCAGCAATGGTGCGTTCTGGCACGCCTCGATCTCAAGCCCCTTGCAGCAATGGCGACTGGCGCTATCGCTGTTCCTGATCGTGACCGCACTGCATGCCTTCCTGCTTGGTCTGGTGGTCAATCGCTGGACCGCCAAGCCCCTGCTCAGTGTGCTGCTGCTGGTAACCGCCGCGGCGGCGCACTACATGAATGCATACGGCGTCTATCTCGACGCCGACATGTTGCGCAACGTGCTGCACACCGACAGCAAAGAGTCCGGCGAGCTGCTGACCTGGGGCCTGCTGCTACCCGTGTTGCTCACCTTGATTCCGGTGGCCATGCTGTGGCGGACCCGGTTGCTCAGGCGAACCTGGAAGCGCGCGGTTCTGATACGCGCGGCGTTCCTGCTGGGCATGCTGCTCATGGGTGCCGCTGGTTTCATGATGTCTTCGCAGGGTGTGTCCTCGCTGGTGCGCAGCCATCGCGAAGTGCGCTACCTGGTGGCACCGGCCAACTACCTGGTGTCACTTTTCAATGCGCTGCATGCCTCGCCCCGCGGGCCCAAGCGCGCGCTGCTTGCGGTCGGGCTGGACGCCGTGGAAACCGTAAGGCCGCCAGGCAGCAAGCCCCGTCTGCTGGTGCTGGTGGTGGGCGAGACGGTGCGCGCGCACAACTGGGGCTTGAATGGCTATGCGCGTCAGACCACGCCTGAACTTGCCCAGATCGATGGACTGCTCAACTTCAGTGACATGAGCGCCTGTGGCACCAGCACGGAAGTGTCACTGCCGTGCATGTTCTCCGCGCGTGGTCGCGCCAACTACGACGAAGCCTATATCCGTAGCCACCAGTCGTTATTGCACGTGATCGACCACGCGGGGATCGGAGTGTTGTGGCGCGACAATCAGTCCGGCTGCAAGGGCGTATGCGATGGCCTGCCGACGCAGCGGCTTGAAGATGCCAAAGATCCCGCACTCTGCAATGGCAAGCGTTGTCTGGATGGCATTCTGCTGGCTGGCCTTGCGGCGCAGCTCTCTCCGCCGCAAGGGGACCGGGTCGTGGTCCTGCACCAGTTGGGCAATCATGGGCCCAACTACTTCGAGCGCTACCCGCAAGAGTTCAAGCGCTTCACGCCCACTTGCGACTCTCCCGAACTGGACCAGTGCAAGCGCGAGGAGATCGTCAATGCCTACGACAATGCGGTGTCCTACACCGATCATTTCCTGGCGCAGACGGTCGAATTTCTGAAGTCACAGCACGACTACGACACGGCCATGATCTACGTCTCCGACCACGGCGAATCACTGGGCGAGAAGGGCCTGTTCCTGCATGGCGTTCCCTATGCGATCGCGCCGAAGGAGCAGACCCGCGTGCCCATGGTGATGTGGTTCTCGCCCGGATTCCAGACTGCCGCGTTGCTGGACATGGACTGCCTGCAGCGTGAGGCGAGCCAGCCGGCCAGCCATGACAACCTGTTCGCATCGGTGCTGGGTCTGATGCAGGTCAACACCGTGGAATATCGGCAATCGCAGGACCTGTTCGCCAGCTGTCGCAAGCGCGGCTAGGCGCCGGCCCGTCGCGACCGATAAAAAAACCCCGCAGGCGCGGGGTCTTTTTTTCTTTCAGTCAACAGGTTCGCGTGCCGGTCTGGATACGCCCGCAGCGCAAGCTGCTGTACGCGCACGGCGTTTCCGTCGCTGGCCTTGCAATCGCGGCCTGCACGACGGAGCGCATGACGCAGTGGTTTGCCACTGCGCCCCATTACGCACCGATCAGTAAGCCAGATTCAGTTTCAGCCACATATTGCGCCCCGGTTCGTTGATGCGAAGCGGGTCTGCCGGGTAACCGAAGTCCGCGCTGCCGGCCAGGTTAAGGTGCTCGCTGTAGGCGCGGTCAAACACATTGTCGATGCCCGCAGTCAGCTGGACCTGTTCGTTGAACCGGTATCCCACATTCAAGGCCAGCGTCGCGAAACCTGCGCTGGCGCCAAAATCCCGGCCCACCACAGTGCCCTGGTCGATGGCGATACGCTCCTGCGAGCTGACTGCCCGCAGCAAGGCGCCCGCAGACCAGTGCTGCTGCTCGTAGGCCGCGCTTACGCGGGCTTCCAGCGGCGGCATTTGCGGCAGCGGCTGCCCGCTGCTGCGATTCTCGCCCCAGGTGTAGGCAAGCGTGCCACCCAGCTTCCAGTAGTCGTCTGGACGAAACTCGATGCCTGCTTCTGCGCCGTGGGTTCGAGCGTCTACATTGGCGACAGACGATGACATTCCCATCATTCCGCCGGGCAGGTAGGTGAAGAGGATGAAATCGTCGATCTGGCCGATATAGGCAGACACCCAGGCGTCCCACTGCCCGCCCTTGTACTGCAGGCCGAGGTCAAGCTGGGTGGTCTGTTCTGGCGCAATGCCTTGGAAGGCATTCAGTGCACCCTGCGGTCCCCGGTTGGCGGAAAAAAGCTCCCAGTAATCAGGCATGCGCTCGGTATGCCCGATGCCGGCGAAGCCGGACAGCGGAAGGCGGCGGGAGTCCCGTTCGAAACGAAGGAAGCCGGCCCTCAATGTCTCCTTGCGCGTCAGCCCGGCCGAGGCATTGGGCATGCCCATCATTCCTGCGCTGGCGCGCTCGTCGGTAGCCTTGGCGCGATCCAGGCGTGCGCCGGTCACCAGGCGGCTGTCAGCTGCGACGCGCCAGGTGGCCTCGGAGAAAACCCCAAGATTCTCAAAATTTCCGTCGGTGCTCCAGGACGCATTCTGATACGTGTTTCGACCCATGCCTTTGCGCTGGCGGTGCCGGCTTTGCTGGCCGTCCATGCCGGCGACAAGCTCCCATTTTTCCCAGGCCCAGCTGGCGGCAACGCGCCCACCGGTGGTGCGACGGTCCACGTTGGACGCCATGGGCATGGGCATGGAACTCAGCGGGTTGGGGTCGCGCAAGCTGTAGTTGTCCATGACGTGGTCGGCATGGTTGTAAAACACGTTGGCCTGCAGGCTATCCAGCACGCCGGCAAAATTGCGTTTTTCCCAACGCAGGCCAAGGCTGTCGCGCTTGAAGTGGGCACCGTCCATGCCGCGGCCAGCGTAGCGCGCCTCCCCGTCGCCGGTACCTGCAGTCAGTTCCAGCAGGGTGTCGGGGTCCGGGGTCCAGCCAAGGGCGACGTCGGCGTTCCACTTCAGCCATTGCGAAGGCACAGTGTCGCCATTGCCGTCCTGGTAATCATCTGCCTGCGAACGGTTGGCGGTGACGCGCGCATATCCTGCTGCTGCGCCAAGAGTCGCATCGAGTACCTGGTCGTTGCGGCCAAATGATCCGCCCAGCAGGCTGCCGCTGATGCGCGCTGCCGGGGCATCGAACGGGGCGGTAACACGTTCAAAGCGCACGGTGCCGGCTGAAGCACCCGGTCCCCAGAGCACCGTCTGCGGCCCTTTGATCACGGTCAGTCGGTCGTAGGTTTCCGGCGAAACGTAGGACATGGGGTTGTCCATGCGCGCCGGGCACGCGCCAGGCATGCTGCCGTCGTTGGTCAACAGGTTGAGACGTGAGCCAAACATCCCGCGCAACACGGGATCGCCATTGGTTCCCCCGTTACGCACTGCAGTGAAGCCGGGGATGGTCTTGAGGTAGTCGGCACCATCGCTTGCAGGCACCGGCTGGCGCGGCAGCTTGGGATCAGTGAGGTAGGTCAGGGCGGAGGTGGGCGCCTCAGCAGTGACCACGATGCGCGTCAGGCTTACCGCGTCAGTGGGGGATGCAGCGGAGGCGGGAAAAGAAAGGCAAAGGACAAGCGCAGCAAGGACCGCCGCCGACAAGGGCGACGAACGCAGAGAAATCGACATGGAAGCTCCAAAAGCACAAAGGAACGCGGCATCGCCGCGTCAATCAAGGGTTTGATTTGTGTTTCAGAGGGTGATGGGTGGGCCGCGTGGACTCCAGCCCGGAAACAGCGAGGCAAGCCCGGACCGTGCCGAGCCTGCAAGTGGCAGCAGTTGCAAGGGCAGCAGTAGACACAGCAGCAGCAGCCCCAGCAGCAGCAAGGCGACACTTTGCAGCAGGGAACAGTAGCCGCAATCGCTATCCATTCCAAAGTGAACTGGAGTGGGAAGCTTGCCACCCTTGGTCAGCCACGCCGAAAGGTCCACCAGCTTCAATCCACTAGCGGTACATACCTCGGTAAAGCTGGCAAGCGTCGTGCCCTGATTGCCTCCCACCGATCCGCTTGCATGCAGCCGGCTGACCACCGGCGCAATCGCCATCAGCAATGCCGCGATCAAGGCCAGTGCCGAGAGAGTTTTACGCAAGTGCGGGGGCAAGTTCACGCGGTCATTCTAGATCCATCCTGCCCGGTGTCGCTATCGAACTGTGGGAGGGAAAGCGTTGCAAGGCCCAATTCGCGCGTACGGCTGTGCGAGCTTTGGCTGCATATTGAGCAGATGCACACTGGACGCGTCCACGCAGGCACTCTCAAGCGTATCCGCCATGTGCCAGCGCACGCAGTTGCGGGGAGTTCGCGGGCGCGTGCGCGGTGTTCACAGGCATGGCGCGGTTATCGCTCTACGACACTGCAGCAAGACCAAACGTGGGGGCGGCAGCAGCTCGCGGGGCCGGGCGCTGATGCAGTGGCTGAGCGACGCGACACGCGGTCTGGCAGATTCATAGGGGCGCGCGCGCGGCTTGCCTGAATTGATTTCCGCTGCCAACAGTCGCTGGGCAAGGGGGTGCGGCGAACTTGCCCCACTGAGTCCGCCGGCACCGCCATCACACTGTTGCGCCCCTGGACTTGCGTTGGCGAAGCGCTCTGGAAGCGCGCTGCCCGCGCTTCCCAGGCGGCCGGCGTAGTGGATTCCCCACTTATCTGCCTGGGCCATACGGGAGCGCCCGCTGCGCGGCAGCCGGACCTGGCCGGTTTGCCCGGCAACACGCCTGTGTGGTGGGTGACGAAGTGTTCCGGCCCCTGCCGGCGCACGCACTTTCGCCTGGCGTCAGTGCTGTTCGCCCGCCACTGGAAGCGGCGCCAGCTGGCTCGGTCTGGTCGCACGCCTATAACGGGCGGAGGAGATCTGCGCGAAATTCAACGGGAAGTTGCGGTGCCGAAACGCAGATCCGAAGCCTGTGGGCTCGGCCGCGCTGGCGTGGCATTGTTGGTGGAATGCCTGTGGCCCGCCGCCTCTAAATCGACGCAAAGGCTTGCTGGGCGCGGTTCTTCGGGTTCAATGCAACGGTGGTGGCTATGGGTGGACTCGAACCACCGACCCCGTCATTATGAGTGACGTGCTCTAACCGGCTGAGCTACATAGCCGTTGATTGAACCGCGCATTTTTCCCGCCTGACTCCCACATGTCAATGAAAACCGCATTGCTTGAGACATCGGCGTGCGCGTGGCACAGTCGGAGCCAGTAGATTTCAGGAGTCCGCATCGTGATCGATCCGGACGGCTACCGACCCAATGTCGGCATAGTGTTGATGGGCCCGGATGGGCGGGTGTTCTGGGCGCGTCGGGTGCGCCGGGACGGCTGGCAGTTCCCGCAGGGTGGCATGAACACCGATGAGACACCGGTTGAGGCCATGTACCGCGAATTGCGCGAGGAAACCGGCCTGCTGCCAGAGCATGTCGAGGTCCTGGGCGCCACCCCTGGCTGGCTGCGCTATCGCTTGCCGCATCGTGCTGTGCGTCATAACGAGCGGCATGTCTGCATTGGCCAGAAGCAGGTGTGGTTCCTGCTGCGTCTGGTTGGCGACGAATCCCATGTGCGACTGGACCTGACCGAAACCCCGGAATTCGATCATTGGCGCTGGGTTGATTTCTGGTATCCCATGGAACACGTGGTCATCTTCAAGCGCGGCGTTTATGCGCGCGCATTGGACCACCTGGCACCGTTCGCGCGGGTGGCGGCGGGCGCGCAGGCCATTCCGCAGATGCTGCTGGAGACGTGGTTGCCCCAGCTGGTTGTGGGCCGGTCAATTCCCGGCAGAAGAGCGCCCGCGCGGCGAGATGGCGGCGGCACCGGCAGGAATTGACAATCATTCGCATTCGGGGTGAAATGGCAGCCATCCAACCGGCTGTCAGGAACTGTCCCGTGTACGTATGCATCTGCAACGGAGTCACTGATCACCAGATCCGCGAAGCGGCCGCCAGCGGCGTGCGTAGCATGGCCGAGCTGACCATGCGTACAGGCTGTGGCGCTACCTGTGGCACCTGCCTGGACACCGCAACCACGATTCTTGAGGCCAGCATTGCCGAGCAGCGTCAGGCCTTTTCGCTGCCCATGCTGGGTACAACCATTTCCCGCGCGGCCTGAGCAGACCTCTTGCGGTGAGCGGTTCGGCGCGATGAGCACGATTCGCGTTTCGTCATGATGGCCCTCGAGCCGGTAACCTGCCCGCCTTCCCCAACGCCGGAGCAGTGCCATGAAGGGCGACGCCAAGGTCATCGAATTCCTCAACAAGGCGCTGTACAACGAGCTCACCGCGATCAACCAGTATTTTCTGCATGCCAAGATGCTGAAGAACTGGGGACTCAAGGAGCTGGCACAGCATGAGTACGAAGAATCCATTGAAGAGATGAAGCACGCGGACAAGTTGTCCGAGCGCATCCTGTTTCTTGAAGGTCTGCCCAATTTCCAGGTCCTGGGCAAGCTGCGCATCGGCGAAAACCCGCGTGAAGTGCTGGCGTGCGACCTGGCGCTGGAATCTGAAGCGCTGCCGTTGCTGCGCCAGGGTATTGCACACTGTGAAAGCGCCGGCGACTACGTCAGCCGCCAGTTGCTGGCCGACATCCTTGATTCGGAAGAAGAGCATATCGACTGGATCGAAACCCAGCTGTCGCTGATCGACCGCATTGGCGAACCGAATTATCTGCTGACCAAGCTCGAAGACTGAGCGCTCGATTCGGCGTTGCGATTGAGTTGCGCGACGTACCCCTGCAGCGCCATGCGGGCGCGCGCGTACTCGGCGATGACCAGCGCCACTGCCACGGCCGGACGGTCAAGTTTCATGGCACGTGCGCCCAGTTCCACGCGCTTGGCCGCGGTTGAGAGGGCCATGGCGCCCACGTTGGCACTGGACGACTTGAGTGTGTGGGCCGCATCGCGCATGGCTTCCAGGTCGGGCACGGTGGATGCCGTTTCCAGCCGGCTGATCAGGCGCGGTGCATCCTCAAGGAACAAGCCGATGATGCGCACGGTTTCATCGCCGGCAATCTCCTGCAGTTCGTCCAGCATGCTGTGATCAAGCACCGGGAACACGGTAGGCGTGCCGGCACGGATGGGCAGGGCAGCGGCGGCCAAGGGCGCGTCCGGACTTGTGCCGGGCAAAGGCTGGATGTCGCGCGCGGAAAAGCTTGCGCGGCCGGGTAACCAGCGTTGCAGGCAGGTTTCCAGTTGCTCGCGCGAGACCGGCTTGGATAGGTAGTCATCCATCCCGGCGTCCAGACAGCGCTGACGATCCCCGGCCATGGCATTGGCCGTCATCGCCACGATCGGCAGGCGGCTCGGAGATTGCAGCAGCACTTCGCGGTCGCGCCATTCGCGTGTGGCGCCGTAACCATCCAGCACCGGCATCTGGCAGTCCATCAATACCAGGCTGTAAAGGCCGGTGGCCATCATGTCGAGCGCCAGCTGGCCGTTGACCGCGATATCGCAGGTGTAGCCGAGCACCGACAGAAGTTTCTCGCCTACCGCCAGGTTTACCGGATTATCTTCGACCAGCAGCAGGCGGGTACTGGTAGCCAGCGTGCCGGCAGGCGCCGCTGCGGCGGGGCTGGTCGGCAGGGCGGTGACTGGCAACGGCGCGGGCGCCGGAGCGGATGGTTCGACAGTCGGGGTAGGGTCGAATGCAACTTCCGCCGGCTCGCCCATTGGCCCGGCGAAGGACAGCGCCGCATGCAGGTCGGCGCCATGCGACTGGCGCGGCAGCAAGGTGCTGCCGGCCCGCAGTTCGTCGGGAATTTCCTCATCGCCGTACAGCCACACCATGCGCATGCCTGCGGCCACGGCGTTGCGGGTGACGCCACGATGCAGTGCGCGCGCGCTGGCGCGGATGCCGGACAGGTCGCCGATCACGATACGGAAGGCGCTGCCACCGGGCAGCACGCTGCCGCGCAACTTCTCCAACGCTTCCTGGGTGGTATCCACCGAGGTCAGCTGGATGCCCCAGCTGGGCAGCAGCAGGGCCATGCGCTGGCGCAGCCGCACATCGGGCGTGACCAGCAAGGCGCGCATCTGGTCGTGTCCGGCGTCCTGGGTGCGCAGGTCGCCTACTACCTTGAGCAAGGGGATCTCGAACCAGAATGAGGAGCCGCGCCCAGGTTCCGAATTGACCCCGATACGCCCACCCATCAGGTCGATGATGCGCTTGCAGATCGCCAGGCCCAGGCCGGTGCCGCCATACAGGCGCGTGGTGGATGCGTCGGCCTGGCTGAAGGAATTGAACAGCCGCGTCTGCGCTTCGGCGTCGATGCCGATGCCGGTGTCGCGCACTTCGAAGCGCAGCAGGTGCTGGGAAGCCGTTTCGCCCAGCCGGCGCACACTGACGGTGATCGCGCCGCGCTCGGTGAATTTGACCGCGTTGCCAATCAGGTTGCTGACCACCTGGCGCATGCGGATCGGGTCGCCGCGCACCGGCAGCCGCACGGCCGGGTCCAGTTGCAGGGTCAGGCGCAGCCCCTTGTTCTCGGCCGGGCGCTGCATCAGCTGCATCACGCCATCAAGGACTTCGCGCAGGTTGAAGCCGGTGCTTTCCAGCTCCAGCTTGTTGGCTTCAAGCTTGGAGTAATCGAGGATGTCGTCGACGATGCGCAGCAACTGCTGCGAGGACGTACTGGCCGTGTTCAGCATTTCGCGCTGGTCCGGTGGCAGGGCGGCGCGCGACAGCAGGTCCAGCATCGGCACGATGCCGTTGAGCGGGGTGCGGATCTCGTGGCTCATAGTGGCCAGGAACTCGCCTTTGGCCAGCACTGCCGATTCCGCGGCCTGCTTGGCCTGCAGCAGCTGTTGTTCCAGCCGGCCATGCCGTTGCAGGTCGCGCTGCAGATTGTCACGCTCGGATTCGGCCATGGCCGCGCGCGCCTCGATGCCTTCGTTGCGCGCGGCCAGCGCACGCAAGCCCAGCGCGGTGAACAGGCAGGCCGCTGCAGCCAGTCCTGCGCCCGTCAGTGCCACCCAGTGCCAGGGTCCGGCCATGCCGAACTGCTGTGGCAGCAGCATCGCCGCTACCGCCACCAGGATTGCGAGCAGCGCCAGCCAAGGCGCCCACGGCAGCCGCCCCGGAGTCATCGCTACAGCACCGCGTTCTTGAAATCGAAGTCCAGCTCGCTGTTGACGCCCTGGACCAGATTGCCCTGGATGAAGTCGATGCCGCCCATCCACATCGCAGCCGCTGCCTGCGGCTCCTCGATCTGCTGGCCGATTACCTGCAGGCCGAGCCGGTGCGCCATGTCGATCATGCCGCGCAGCTGGTCACGCAACGCCGGATCCTGGTGCGCGGCGGCGTAGCGCGCAGCGACGCGCAGATAGCCCAGCGGCAATTGCGAGAGCAGGGCTTCGGCTTCGCGCCCGGGTTCGAACTGGCTGAGGCAGAATTGCACGCCTGCCTGCATCATGCGGTTGCAGAACTGGCGCAGCGTGACCGAGTGGATCAATGCATCGTCCAGCCTCAGGTCAATGATCAGCGAGGTCCCTTCGATGCCGCGCGCGGCCAAGGCCTGCAGCAGCCACTCGGCCACTGACTCACGCGCCAGCGAGCGCGGTGACTGCGACACGAACAGGCGCAGCGCCCGTCCTTCCATCTGGTAACGGGACAGCAGGTCCAGCACCCGTTCCATCACCTGGCGGTCCAGGTCGACAATGCGGCCAGCCAGTTCCGCCGCAGGCACCGCTTGGGCGGCCGACACCAGGCTGCCGTCGGGCTGACGCATACGCAGCAGAACCTGATACTGGGCCAGCTCGCTGCCGGCAACGGACACGATGGGTTGGAAAGCCAGCTCCAGGTCATCTTCGGAAAGCGACAGCTGCGGTTCGTCCTGGCTTGGCGCAGGCGGTAAATACATGGCCACGCCCTCGCGCTGCGACTGCGCCTGCAAGGCCGCGCGCTCGGTGGCTTCAAGGGCGCTGCCGGTATCGGAGAAGGTATGCGGCAAGGCGGCGTAGCCAATGGCCGCCGACAGGCGCAGGGTCTCGTCGTTGCGGACAGTGAATTCGTGCATGCCCAAGTGCGCGCGCAGTTTCAGCGCAAACGCGGACATCGCCGACTCATCCAGCCCCTGGGCCAGAGCAAGAAAACTGTTGTCGTTGAGGCGTGCCAGAGCATGTGGAGCGGCCGCCAGCCCCAGCTCGCGGCCCGCCTGGTTCATCAGGTGCTCGAAATTGGCATAGCCGTAGCGTTCGCGCAGGCCCAGGGTGCCGGCGATCTCGATGAAGAACAGGCCGGCAGGAATGCTTTCCTCCAGCATCGCCCCCAGTTGCTGCATCAGCGAGGCGCGAGTGGGCAGGCCGGTGTCCGGATTGAAGCTATTGGTAATCGGGGCAGCGGGCGCGCGCTGGCGCGCGCGCTGGATGCGGTTGGAAACCGCCGCGATCAGGTGGCGCGGGCGGATGGGTTTGGTCAGGAAATCATCGGCGCCACTTTCCAGCACTTCGAACTGGCGTTCCGGATCCGGGTCGCCGGTCAGGAACACGATCGGCAGGTGCAGGAATTCGGGGCGCTGGCGGATCAGCAGAGTCAGGCTCATGCCGTCGCGCCCGGGCATGTGCAGATCCATCAGTACCAGGTCGGGGTGGAAGCGTTCGATGGCGGGGATAACCGCGTCGGGCACCATTTCCACTTCGGCCTGCATGCCGGCGCCATGCAGCACGCTCTGCGCAAACAAGGCCTGGCCGCGGTCGTCCTCGACGATAAGCACGCGGTACGGCGCGGTCCTGTTTTCTTGGGTGCGGGTCCCGTGGGCACCGGCTTCGGCGGCAGGCGCAGGCTCCTGGCTGGAAGCGGCCAGCAGCGGCGCCTCCGTTGCCGGGGCCGCAGCGACGGCTGCTTCTTCAGTGGGCGCGTCGCCGCCCCAACGCCGCCAGTAGCGGGCAGGTGGCGTTTCGGCGCGCAAGCGTGAGCGTGAAGACTCGTCCTGTGGACGAGAGGTAGGTTCAATCGCGGACATCAGGCTTCCCCAAGCACGGAGTCCATTATGCGATGAAGTTCACACGATTGTGGCAATGGCGATTGGCCAGTCATTTCAGGGTACCTGACGAAGAGGCTGGGGGCTGCAGCAGGCTGCGTACGCCGCGAGTCAGCTTTCGCCAGGCCCACCACACCAGCAGGGCCAGCCCGACGCTGGCACCGACCACGCCGGTCAGGGCCAGCCACGGATGGGCGAACGCCAGCGAGAGGCCGCCGACCACGACTACATCCTCGGTCACCGACGCGACCAGATTGCTGACCGGCTCCGGCGAGGTGTTCATCAGTGCACGCGACCCAGATTTCAGCAGGTGGCTGGTCAAGGCCACGCCCGCGCCGGCGGCCAGGGCGCCACCGCCCAACTGGCCATCCGGGGACAGGGTGGCAGCGGCGAGAAATGCGCCGGCCGGCACTCGCGCCAGGGTTTGCAGCAGGTCCCAGCCCGAATCCACCCCGGGAATCTTGTCGGCGAAGAATTCGGTTACCGCCAGGGCGCCCGAGGCGCCCAGCACCCACCACGACTCGGTGACCTGCAACGCCTGTGGCAGCTCCAGCCAGCCCAGTGCACCGGCAAGACCCAGGCCGAAAACGGTCAGATACACGCGGATCCCGGCCATCCATGCCAACAGGATCCCAATTACGAAAAGATGCGCTTCGGACATGGTGGGGATTCCCCTTAGACTGGAGTCAGTACCGGACGGTTTCAGGGGGCCGTCCACCCACGCCGAGTATAGGCCCGTTGCCAGACTGCGATCTGGTCAACGGCATGCTCTGTCTGTGTCCGGCACAAGACTTACGGAAGCCCCATGCCTTCTTACACGTCCCGTTACCAGATTGTGCAACGCCGCCCGTCCCGTCTTTGGCAGGCCGTGGTTGTGGCTGGCGCACTGTGGCTGCTTTCACTGGCGCTGGCCTGGCAATGGGCGCAAATGCGGGCCGCGCCGGCCCTGGCTGAAAGCAGCCGGCGCATGCACAGCGCCGAACAGCAACTGCAGGCCCACGCGACCCGCCTGCGCAGGCTCAGCCAGCGCGAGACCACGCTCAGCCGTTCGGACCAGATCAGCCGCGATGCCAACGGCGATCTGCAGGAAACCCTGTCCGAACGCGACCAGGAAATCGCTAGCTTGCGGGGTGACGTGGCCTTCTACGAGCGACTGGTCGGCCCCACCCAGCAGCGCAAGGGCCTGAATGTATTTTCGTCCGAATTCGTGCCCGGTGTCGCATCGGCCTGGCACTACCAGATCATCCTTACCCAGAACCTCAACCGCGGCGCGATCAGCCAGGGGCGCATGCGTTTCCTGGTGGAAGGCGTGCAGGGCGGCAGGCTGGCCACGGTGGACTGGAACCAGTTGAACCAGCGCCCGGCGATGCCCGGGCAGAGTTATTCCTTCCGCTATTTCCAGACCATGGAAGGCCAGGTGATGCTGCCGCAGGACTTCACTCCGCAACGCGTGCGCGTGCTGCTGGACGGCGAGGACGTGGCCGTGGAACAGGCTTTCGACTGGAAGACCACCAATACCTGATCCACGTCCCCTCACCTGTACTGGAGCTCCTTGATGTTCAAGAACAAACAACATGACGCCCTGGCCATCGACACGCTGATTGGACCGCAGGTGATCCTGCACGGCGATCTGGTGTTCAGTGGCGGCCTGTACGTGGAAGGGCGCATCCACGGCAGGGTCATTGCCGAAGAAGGCATGCCCGCAGTGCTGACCCTGGCCGAGCAGGGGCGCATCGAAGGCGAGGTGCAGGTGCCGGTGGTGATCCTCAACGGCGAACTGCAGGGCGACGTCTACGCTTCCGAGCGCATCGAGCTGGCGGCCAAGGCGCGGGTGCTGGGCAACGTGCATTACAAAGTGGTGGAAATGCGGGCCGGTGCCACCTTGACCGGGCGCCTCATCCATGTCGACGCCGAGGTGTCAGTGCAGGCAGGCCCCACCCTGGTGGCTGCCCTCGGGTAGGGCGCAGGGCGGCTCCCATTTAGGGCAACCTCAAGCTCCAGACGCTATCCTCAGCGCCATGCCTGACCGCCCGCACCACGATCACTCCCTGCCGCTGCCACCGCTGACCCCGCTTGCACGGCGGGCCCTGTACGCCGCGCTGGCGTTGCTGCTGCTGGCACTGCTGTTTGGCGGTTGGGGTGTGTGGAAGGTGTTTGGCGGCAACGACGACGCCCGCCCCACGGCGGCGCAGATGCAGGCCCAACAGAAAAAGATCGATGCGCTGGAACAGCGCTCGGCCACGCTGGCGCGCTCGGACCAGATCAGCCGCAATGCCAATGGCGACCTGCAGGGGACCTTGGCCGAGCGTGACGAGGAAATTGCCGGTTTGCGCGCAGATGTGGCGTTCTACGAACGCTTCGTCGGCGCCACCGCGCAACGCCGCGGGCTGGCCGTGCATGAGCTGCAGCTGCAGCCGCAGAGTGAGCTGGGCTGGCATTTCATTGCCACCCTGACCCAGAACCTGAATCGCGGCGCGGTCAACGCCGGACGCCTGCAGCTGGCGGTGGAGGGCACCCGCGCAGGCAAGCTGCAGACTTTGGCGTGGACCGACCTGCGCCAGCAGCCAGATGCCCCGGGCGTGCCCTATTCGTTCAAGTATTTCGAGCGGGTCGAGGGCGATTTCGTGTTGCCCGGCGATTTCAAGCCGCAGCGGGTGTCGGTTCGACTGACTCCGCCAGGCGGAGCGGCGGTGGAACAGTCGTTTTCCTGGGCCGACGCTTTGCCTGCCGCACCGGCGCCCGCACCTTGATGGGGCTGGGTTCGGGCCATCCGGCTTGAACCCCGGCCCTTCCGGCCCCATCCTGACACCATGAGTACGCTTGTTCCCCTGCCCAGCGCGTCCCCGGCCGCCCCGTCTGCCGCCCCCGATTACCAGTCCCTGGATCGTCCGCTGAACTTCACCGGGGCCGCGGCTGCCAAGGTGCGCGAACTGATCCGCGAGGAAGGCAACGCGTTGCTCGCCCTGCGCGTCTACATCCAGGGCGGCGGTTGTTCCGGCTTTCAGTACGGGTTCGAGTTCGACGAGAACCGCGCCGAGGACGACGTAGAGGTGCGTACCGACGAAGTGACCCTGCTGGTGGACCCATTGAGCCTGCAGTACCTGATGGGGTCGGAAGTGGATTACACCGAGAGCCTGCAGGGCGCGCAGTTCGTCATCCGCAACCCCAATGCCAAGACCACGTGCGGCTGCGGCAGCAGTTTCAGCATGTAGGCCGCCGCTGCCTGCGTATCATGCGGTCGCAGTGACCGACCTTCTTCCCCGCTTTCCCGCA
>JBDSUI010000231.1:0-4679 GCA_039927795.1 Pseudoxanthomonas sp. | reverse complement strand
GCATGAACTCCACGCCTGCAACAGTCACCCAAGGCGCAAAATAGTATTGCCCGACAAAGCCCTCCCGATTTGCGTCGTTCCTGCACTCCCGTCTTTTTTTGTTGTTGACCTCTCTATGACCGACCTGCTTTCCCGTACCCACGCCATCGCCCTGGACGCCGCAGATCCGCTGCGCCCGCTGCGCAGCGAATTCCTGATCCCCAAACACAAGCACAACGAGCAGATCTATTTCTGCGGCAATTCACTGGGCCTGCAGCCGCGCGGCGCCCGTGCGCATGTATTGCAGGTTCTGGACAAATGGAGCCATGAAGCCGTGGAGGGTCATTTCTCCGGCCAGGGCCAGTGGATGACCTACCACGGGCAGGTGCGCGAACCGCTGGCGCGCGTGGTAGGTGCCCAGCCTTCGGAAGTCGTGGCGATGAACTCGCTCACCGCCAACCTGCATCTGATGATGGTCAGCTTCTACCGTCCGACCCGTGAGCGTCCGGCCATCATCATGGAAGCAGGCGCGTTTCCATCAGATCGTTACGCGATTGAATCGCAGATACGCTTCCATGGCTTTGACCCGGCCACCGACCTTATCGAAGTGGAGCCTGACGAAGCCGAAGGCACATTTTCGATGGAGGCAATAGAACGGGCCATTTCAGTGCATGGCGCGCGCGCCGCGCTGGTGCTGTGGCCCGGCATCCAGTACCGCAGCGGCCAAGCCTTCGACTTGAAGGAAATCACGCGACTGGCGCACGCCCAAGGCGCGGTTGCCGGTTTCGACCTGGCCCATGCGGCAGGTAATGTGGTGCTCAACCTGCACGACAGCCAGGCCGATTTCGCGGTGTGGTGCCACTACAAATACATGAACGCTGGGCCGGGCGCGGTGGCAGGCTGTTTTGTGCACGAACGCCACGCACACAGCGAACGCCCGCGCTTCGCCGGCTGGTGGGGACACGAACAGGAAACCCGCTTCAGGATGGGGCCTGAGTTCATACCCACGCCCGGCGCCGACGGCTGGCAGTTGAGCAACCCGCCGATCCTGGCCTTGGCGCCGTTGCTGGCCTCGCTGGAACTGTTCGACATGGCCGGTGGCGTGGCCGCCGTGCGTGCCAAGTCGGAGAAGCTCACCGGTTTCCTTGAAGCGCTGATCCGCGCGCGCGTGGCCGACACGCTGGAAATCATTACACCCGCCGAACCCGCCCGCCGTGGCAGCCAACTCTCGCTGCGTGTCAGCGGTGGTCGCGAGCGCGGTCGTGAACTGTTTGAATACCTGGCGTCCATCGGCACCATTGGCGACTGGCGCGAACCGGATGTGATCCGCATTTCCCCGGCGCCGCTGTACAACCGCTTCATGGATGTCTACCGCTTCGTGGAAGAAGTGGAATCGTGGCGCGGGGTGTAGGAGTGCGAGATTCAGGGGCGCGAGTTACAGGCGATGGTCTTTGAGTCGTCATTGCCGCGAAAGCGGGAACCCGGCGACATGGGCTTGAGCAGGAATGCCAGGACGGAATGAACAGCTTGGATAGTCAAAGCAGAAGGTCCATCACCATCATCGGCGCCGGCCTGGCCGGCGCGCTGCTCGCCATCCTGCTGGCGCGTCGCGGCTGGGACGCGGACGTGTACGAGAAGCGTGGCGATCCGCGCGTCAAGGGCTATGAGGGCGGTCGCTCGATCAATCTTGCGCTGGCCGAGCGCGGTCGCCATGCCTTGCGCCAGGCAGATGCCGATGACGAGGTAATGAAGCAGGCTGTGATGATGCGCGGGCGAATGGTCCATTCGCAGGATGGCCGCCAGCAACTGCAGCGTTACGGGCGCGACGACTCGGAAGTGATCTGGTCCATCCATCGCGGCGACCTGAACATCGTGCTGCTGGATCTGGCGGAGCAATCCGGTGCACACCTGCATTTCCATCAACGCCTGGAGTCGGTTGAGTTCGAAGCGCGCAACGCAGCTTTCGTTGATGACCGGGATGGCACGTCCCATGCGGTCGCGTTCACCGCGCTGGTCGGCGCAGATGGTGCCGGCTCGTCACTGCGTGCAGCGATGATGCGGCAGCACGATCTGGGCGAGCGCACCGAATTCCTGGACCATTCCTACAAGGAACTCGAGATTCCGCCCGCTGCAGACGGCAGCTTCCAGATCGAAGCCAATGCGCTGCATATCTGGCCGCGCGGGCGCTACATGTGCATCGCCTTGCCGAACGACGAGAAGACCTTCACCGTGACCGCGTTCCTGCCCAACCATGGTGATCCGAGCTTTGACTCGGTGCGTACCGGTGCGCAGGCCAGGGTCTTGTTCGAACGTGATTTCCCCGACGCAGTCCCGCTGATTCCGGAGCTCGAAGCCGATTGGGAACGCAATCCACCCGGACTGTTGGCCACGCTGACCTTGGAGCAATGGCACCTGGATGGGCGAGCCGTGCTGCTGGGTGACGCGGCGCACGCCATGGTGCCCTTCCACGGGCAGGGCATGAACTGCGCGTTCGAGGACTGCGTGGCGCTGGCACGCAAGCTGGAAACCGTACCGGACCTATCCGAAGCCTTTGCCGCGTTCGAAGCCGAGCGCAAGCCGAATGCTTCGGCCATCCAGCAGATGGCACTGGAGAATTATCTGGAGATGCGCGACCGCGTAGACGATCCGGATTTCCTTTTGCAGCGCGAACTGGAGCAGCAATTGCAGGAGCGTCATCCCGGGCGTTTCGTGCCGCACTACACCATGGTGACTTTCATGTTGATTCCCTATGCTACGGCGCTGGCACGCAGTGACATCCAGCGCTCGATCCTGGTCGAGGCGACACGCGGCCTGCCCTCGCTGCAAGGCGTCGACTGGGAAGCCGTCGACGCGCAGGTTCTGCAGCGCCTTGACGTACTGGTGGACGTTGCCTGATGGCCGCCAGCTTCCTGTTCTACGATCTGGAAACCTTTGGCAGCGACCCGCGTCGCACCCGCATCGCGCAGTTTGCGGCAGTGCGCACCGATGCGGCCTTGAACCTGACGGAAGAGCCAATCAGTTTCTTTGTGCAGCCTGCCAACGACCTGCTGCCCTCGCCCGTCGCCACCCTAATCACCGGGATCACACCGCAGCATGCGTGGCGCGAGGGAGTGAGCGAGGCGGAGGCTTTCGCCCGCATTGCCGAAGCGATGTCGCACCCGGAAACCTGCACGCTGGGCTGGAACTCGTTGCGCTTTGACGACGAGTTCGTGCGCCATGGGCTGTTCCGAAACTTCCATGACCCGTATGAGCGCGAATGGCGTGGCGGCAATTCGCGCTGGGATTTGCTGGATGTGATGCGGCTGGCCCATGCGTTGCGCCCGGACGGAATTGAATGGCCCAAGCGCGAGGACGGCGCGACCTCGTTCAAGCTCGAGCATCTGGCGCTTGCCAACCAAGTGCGCCAGGGCGACGCGCACGAGGCGCTGTCCGATGTCTACGCCACCCTGGGCATGGCCCGCAGGTTACGCGACGCACAGCCCAGGCTGTGGGACTACGCACTGAAGCTGCGTGACAAGCGTTTCGCCGCCGGCCTGCTTGATACGGTGGCCTTGACCCCGGCGCTGCACGTGTCGCAACGCTACCCGGCCAGCCGCATGTGCGCCGCACCCGTGCTGCCGCTGGGGCGCCATCCGCGCATCGACAACCGGATTATCGTGTTCGATCTGGACGGAGACCCGGACGCGCTGCTGAACCTGACGCCTGAGGAAATCGCAGACCGCTTGTATACGCCAACCGCCGACCTTCCACCGGGTGAGCAACGTATTCCGCTGAAAGAAGTACATCTGAACCGGTCACCGGCGCTGATAGCCTGGTCGCACCTGCGCGAAGACGACTTCCTGCGCCTGCAGATTGACCGGGCTGGCGTGGAAGCCGCCGCTGATTACCTGCGACCGCACGCCGCGCTGCTGGCCGAGAAGATGCGCAGCGTATTCGGAAGCGAACGTGCGCACGACAAGAGCGACGTGGATGCTTCGCTGTATGACGGCTTCATTGCCGACGGTGACAAGCGCCGCCTGGCGGAGGTGCGGGCCACCCCAGCACAGCAGTTGGCCACGCGCCAGTTCGGCTTCAAGGATGCGCGATTGCAGGAGTTGCTGTTCCGCTATCGCGCACGCAACTGGCCTGGCACGTTGACACCGCCCGAACAGCTGCAATGGGATGGTTACCGCAGGCAACGCCTGCAAGTGGACGGGGGCTTGTCGGAATTTACCTTCGACAGCTACGCGCTTGAAATCACGGCCTTGCGCCAACAGTACCCTGACCATGGCGACAAGCAGGCGCTGCTGGATCATCTGCAGGTGTGGGGCCAGGACCTGCAGGCCGAGCTCTCATAGCCATTCACCGGCAGCAACTCCGCCGCTGCCCATGATCTGTCCAATCAATTTTGGTTCGTCATCGAAATCACGCCACCGTTGACTTGATGCAAGCAGGGGATTGCCAACCTACATGACGACCTATTTCTCCGACGCCAGCTTCCGCTTCCTTCGCGCGCTGGCCAAACACAATGACAAGACCTGGTTCACCGCCAACAAGCGGAAGTACGAAGAGCATGTGCGCCAGCCTTTCCTGGGCCTGCTCACTGACCTGCAGCCGGATCTCGCAGCGGTAAGCACCGAGTTCCGCTCTGATCCAAAAACCGTAGGCGGCTCGCTGTTTCGCATCTACCGCGATGCGCGCTTCTCCAGCGACAAGTCCCC
>JBDSUI010000230.1:0-8706 GCA_039927795.1 Pseudoxanthomonas sp. | reverse complement strand
GCCTCGGCAACCGCACGCTTGCCCAGTCCTGCCGGTCCGCAGATCAGCAGGCTGTGGCCCAGGCGTCCGGAATCCAGTGCGGCAACCGCTTGCGCGTAAGCGCGTTGTTGCCAAGGGGCGAACAGGTGTTTCATAGCGGCTTGTCCAGCCAGTCGGTCACCGCAGCCATGACCGCAGCGCCGACTGCAGCAGGCGACTGGCTGGCATCGATAACCCGGAAACGCTCCGGTTCGGCCAGGGCGCGCTTGCGAAATCCTTCGCGCACGCGTTCGAAGAAATCGTCCTGCTCGCTTTCAATGCGATCCGGCCACAGGTCACGGCCACTGGTGCGTGCGCGGCCTTCGCGCACATCCAGGTCCAGCAGCAGCGTCAGCCCCGGCTTCAGCCCAACCACGCTGCGTTCCAGCATGTCGATCAGGCTCCGATCAAGGCCGCGTCCATCGGCCTGGTAGGCATAGCTCGAATCAGTGAAGCGGTCACTAACCACAAAGGCGCCGCGTTGCAGGGCCGGGCGGATCACTTCACGCACATGCTGAGAACGCGAGGCGAACATCAGCAGCAGCTCGGTTTCGGGCGCCAGCGACTCTTCCAGCGGGTTCAGCAGCAATTCGCGAATGCGCTCGGCCAGTGGCGTGCCGCCTGGCTCGCGCGTCAGTACCACCTCGTGCCCGCGCGACAGCAGCAATTCGCGGACCGCAGCAATGGCGCTGGTCTTGCCCGCGCCTTCGCCGCCTTCCAGGCTGATCAGGCGCGGATGTTTCAGCAGTGCTTCGCTCATTGCTGTGGCTCTGTTTCCGCTAATGGCACGCGCCGCAACTGCTGCAGGTAGCGGGCAACGGCCGCGTTGTGCGCAGCCAGCGAAGGCGAGAACACATGGCCGCCGCTGCCATCGCCAACGGCAACGAAGAACAGTGCGTCGCCTTCGGCGGGATTGACCGCCGCACGCAACGCATCCAGTCCCGGCATGGCGATGGGCGTGGGGGTCAGGCCGGTGCGGGTATACGTGTTGTAAGGGGTATCGGTGAGCAGGTCACGGCGGCGGATATTGCCGTCATAGGCGCTGCCGATTCCATAGATAACAGTGGGATCAGTCTGCAGTTTCATGCCCAGCTTCAGACGACGCGCGAACACGCCGGCAATCAGCGGGCGTTCGGAGGCCAGGCCGGTTTCCTTTTCGATGATCGAGGCCAGGATCAGCGCTTCTTCCGGCGACTTGAGTGGCAGGTCCGCAGCCCGCGTTTTCCACACTTGGGCCAGTGCCTTGTCCATGGCTTCGTGGGCGCGCAGGAGCACATCAACATCGCTGTCGCCGCGCGAATACACGTAGGTTTCTGGCAGGAACCGGCCTTCCGGGTGCTGGCCCGGGTGACCGAGTCTCTTCATCAGTGCAGCATCATCCAGCTGGCTGGTTTCGTGCAGCAGCGGCGTGGCCGCGTTGAGGGCGGCACGCAACTGGCGGATGTTCCAGCCTTCGACGATGGTGAGGCGGTAATTGATGACCTTGCCGTTGCGCATGTTCAACAACAATGTGCGCGGGCTCAGGCCCGGCTCCAGCGCGTACTCACCGACTTTGAGGCTCCCAGCGACGTCCAGCTGCCGGGCCAGGGCGCGCCACGCCAGGTCGTCGCCCTGGCGCACGCCAGCGGCACGCAATTTGCGCAGGACGCTGGGAAACGAATCACCGGATGCCACCACGACGCTGTCACCTGCCTGCAGGCCAACGATAGGACCATCGCTGAAGCCTGCGTAGCGCTGCCACAGCCACGCACTGCCAGCGACTGCCAATGCCAGCACTACGAGACAGCCGATGATGAAGGCGCGACAGCCGCGCTTGGGACCTGGGGACACGGGTTCTTCCTACCGGGATGTTATGGAATGCAGGATACCTTGTCGGCCTGCTGCGCCAGCGACCGACCAGGCTGGCGCTGCGTGATTGGCCGCGGCCTGAGACAGGCGAGCGGCGGCGCCGGCAACGCGCGCTGCTATCCGCACAACGCCTTCAGCATGCCACGCGCCTTGGCCCGTGTTTCGTCGAGTTCGCGCCCGGGATTTGAGTCGGCGACGATGCCGGCCCCAGTGCGGAATAGGACCTCGCCCGTCCCCTGTGCATCAGCGGCGATCTCCGCGCTGCGGATCAGGATGTTCAGATCCATATCCCCATCGCGGTTCAGCCAGCCGAAGGCGCCGGTGTAGGCGCCGCGCGCCTGGCCCTCCAGTTCGGCGATAATCTGCATGCAGCGCACCTTGGGACAGCCGGTGATGGTGCCCCCCGGGAAGGTCGCGCGAATCACCTCGCCCGGTGTGGTACCCGCCAGCAGCCGGCCGCGCACGTTGCTGACAATGTGATGGACGTGGGCATAGCTTTCCACTGTCATCAATTCGTCTACTTCCACGCTGCCCGGCTGGCATACGCGCCCAAGGTCGTTGCGCTCCAGGTCGATCAGCATCACGTGCTCGGCGCGCTCCTTGGGGTGGCCCACAAGCTCCCGCATACGTTCGGCATCATCATCGCCTTCGAAACGCGCACGGGTGCCCGCGATTGGTCGGGTCTCCACCACGTCGCCGCGAATGGAGACCAGGCGTTCCGGCGACGAGCTGGCGACGGCCCAGTCTCCGGCCACAAACAGCCCGGCGAACGGTGCCGGATTGGCAATGCGCAGGCGTGCATAGAGTGCGGCGGGGTCCACGGCTCGCTCGAAACGCGCTCGCCAGATACGTGAAAGGTTGACCTGGAAGATATCGCCCGCGGCCAGGTACTCCAGGATGCGTTCAACCCCGGCCAGGAAACGCTGCGGTTCTTCTTCCAGGATTTCCGCAGGCGCCTGCCATGCGCCCAGCGCAGGCAGCAGGCACGACGCGGCTAGGTCTTCGCTGATCGTAGTGAGCAGCTCCGCAGAGTCGGTTTCAGCCAGGGCCACGCAATGGCCACTGAGGCGGTCGCGAATGACCGCGCCGGGACAACGCAGGGCCAGGGCCACCGGATTGCCCGCAGACCCGGCTGGGAGGCTCAGCACCGGCTCTACCTGCGCCGCAAGCTCATAGTTGAGCTGCAGCGCCCAACCACCCCGGAATGGCCATCGCGGCTCTTCGCGCGGCACACGCAAGGCCTGCCATTGGGCATCCAGTGCGGTCAGGAAATCCGCTGCTATCGGTTGCCCGTCCAGGCTGGAGGTACGTCCGTCCGCCGCCAGTTGCAAGCCGGTCCCATCCGTCACCAACAGCAGGTCCCACCTGCCCTGCGCGGTGCTGGAAGCAACTGATTCAAGCAGCAGGGGATAGCGCGACGGCGCCAGTCTGTGCAATGCGAGCAGATCGGTATTGGAAGGCAGCGCGCGGGATTCAATCATTCGGAATGCTCATCGCGGCATTGAACAGGAACCCACTGGCGGTTGCCCACAGGCGTTCGTGGCGCCCCAGTGGCAGAACGACCGAAGCCAGCGGTGACCGCAGGCATCCGGCAGGCCGACCACGCCGTGGCAGTACGTGCGCAGAACCTGACTGCGCATTCCGCCGGGGCTGTGCCACGCGGTTTCCACACTGGCCATTCCCAGGCGGATGTATCACCTCAGATGCGCTTGAACACCAGCGTGCCATTGGTGCCGCCAAAGCCGAACCCATTGGACATGGCCACGTCGATTTTTTTCTCGCGCGCGACATTGGGCACGTAATCCAGATCGCAGCCTTCACCCGGATTTTCCAGATTGATGGTCGGCGGGATAATGCCCTTGTCGATGGCCAGCACCGAGAAAATTGCTTCCACGCCGCCAGCCGCACCCAGCAGGTGGCCGGTCATGGACTTGGTGGAGCTGACCATGGTCTTGTAGGCGTGGTCACCCAGTGCGCGCTTCATTGCCAGCGTTTCTGCCAGATCGCCCAGCGGCGTGGACGTGCCGTGCGCGTTGAGGTATTCGACCTGCGCGGCGTTGATCTTCGCATCCTTCATGGCCATCGCCATGCAGCGCGCCGGGCCTTCACCATTCTCGCTGGGCGCGGTCATGTGATAGGCATCGGAACTGGCACCAAAGCCGGCCAGCTCGCAGTAGATGCGCGCGCCGCGTGCCTTGGCGTGTTCGTATTCCTCGATCACCAGGATGCCGGCGCCATCGCCCAAAACGAAGCCATCGCGGTCGCGGTCCCAGGGCCTTGACGCCGCAGCAGGGTCGTCATTGCGCGTGGACATGGCCTTCATGGAACAGAAGCCGCCCACCGAAGTAGGTGACGAACCGCGTTCTGCGCCGCCGGCGACCATCACGTCGGCATCGCCGTACTGGATCATGCGCATGGCCATGCCGATGGAATGGTTGGACGTGGCGCAGGCGGAGACCGCCGAGAAGCTAGGCCCCTTGATGCCTTTCATGATGCTCAACTGGCCCGGCAGCATGTTGATGATGGTGCTGGGGATATAGAAGGGCGAGATCTTGCGCGGTCCGCCCTCCAGGTATTT
Organism: Pseudoxanthomonas sp.; assembly: GCA_039927795.1. Taxonomy (GTDB): domain Bacteria; phylum Pseudomonadota; class Gammaproteobacteria; order Xanthomonadales; family Xanthomonadaceae; genus Pseudoxanthomonas_A. The sequence goes on along the minus strand of JBDSUI010000230.1, from coordinate 4,262 downwards.
CGCGGTCTGCTCCTCGATGCCGAGGATGCCGCCGATGCCGGCGCCGATGATCGCGCCAATGCGCTCGGCATTCTCTTCGGTGACTTCGAGGCCCGAGTCGTCCATTGCCATCAGCGAGGCGGCGATGCCGTAATGGATAAAGGCATCCATCTTCTTCACGTCCTTCGGGGACATGTAGCGGGCGGGATCGAAGTCGCGGATTTCACCGGCGATGCGGGTGCTGAACAGCGCGGCATCGAACGAAGTGATCGGCCCCAGTCCAGAGCGACCATTGACAATGCCGTCCCAGCTGCTGGCCAGATCATTGCCCAGTGGCGAAATCATGCCCATGCCGGTGACTACAACGCGACGCTGGCTCATATGTGGTTCCTCATGCTGTTCACGACGCTCGCCGAACCCTACGCCGGCGCACTGACACCCTACAAATGCACGGGGCCGCATGCGCGGCCCCGGCACGACACATCGACACTACAACTCAGGCCTTGACGTGCGCCGTGACGTAGTCGATGGCCTGCTGTACCGAGGTGATCTTCTCGGCGTCTTCGTCCGGGATTTCGCACTCGAACTCTTCTTCCAGCGCCATCACCAGTTCCACGGTGTCTAGCGAATCGGCGCCGAGGTCATCGACGAACGATGCGCTGGTGGTGACTTCTTCTTCTTTGACGCCAAGTTGTTCAATGACGATCTTCTTGACGCGTTCTTCGATGGTGCTCATGGGCTTTTGGCTCCAGACGGAGTTGAGTGAACGGGGAGTAGTTTAGTGGAAACAGACGACTGGGTGCAGGCCTTCCCAATCACCTTGCAATCAATCACTTACATGGTAAATGTGTTACCACTTATGTTACGGCATGTACATGCCGCCATTCACGTGCAGGGTTTCCCCGGTGATATAGCTGGCCGAGGGTCCCGCCAGAAAGGCGACCGCGTGTGCGATGTCGGTCGCTTGGCCCAGCCGGCCCAGTGCAACCTGCTTGATCAGTCCAAGCTTGGCTTCCTCGGGCATGGCGCGGGTCATGTCGGTGTCGATGAAGCCCGGCGCCACCACATTGACGGTAACGCCGCGGCTTCCAATCTCCCTGGCCAGCGATTTGGAGAACGCAATGATGCCAGCCTTGGCGGCGGCATAGTTGGCCTGCCCCGCGTTGCCGGTCACACCAATGACCGAAGCGATATTGATGATGCGTCCCTTGCGCGCTTTCATCATGCCGCGCATGACCGCCCTGGAGGTCCGGTAGACGCTGGTCAGGTTGGTATCCAGGATGGCCTGCCAGTCTTCTTCCTTCATGCGCATCAGCAGATTGTCGCGAGTGATGCCGGCATTGTTGACGAGAATACTGACACCGCCGAATTCCTGGCCGATGGCGTCAATCAACGCGTCCACCGCAGCGGCGTTGGTGACGTTCAACTCACGACCATGCCCGCCCTGCGCGGCCAGTCGCTCGCCGATTGCCCTGGCGCCGGACTCCGAGGTCGCCGTACCAATGACCGTCGCACCCTGCGCAGCGAGTTCGTCGGCAATGGCAGCACCAATGCCGCGGCTTGCACCGGTGACCAGCACCACTTCGCCTTTCAGTCTCTGCATCTCGCTCATGCCTGTTTCCATTCTTCCAATGCGGACTGGAAATCGCCGGGCGTGGCCAGTGATCTTGCTTCCAGGGATTTGTCTATGCGCCTGGCCAGGCCGGTAAGTACCTTGCCCGGCCCACATTCTGCTAGACGGGTGATGCCTCTGCTGGCCAGCGCAAGCGTGCACTCGGACCAGCGCACCGGGAGGTACAGCTGACGCACCAGCGCATTGCAGATTTCATCTACGCCTGCATGTACGTGTGCGTCAACGTTCTGTACCACCGGCAGCAAGGGCGCTGACCAATGCATGCCGCGCATCGCTTCGGCCAGACGATTGGCCGCTTCACGCATCAGCGGCGTATGCGAAGGCACGCTCACCGCCAGCTTGACGACCTTGCGCACGCCGCGTTCATTCAACAAGGCAATCGCACGGTCCACGGCATCGGCGTCGCCGCCAATGACGACCTGGCCGGGCGAATTGAAATTGGCCGGCACCACGACCTGACTGCCGGAAGCCTGTACGCAGACTTCAGCAATCACCTCATCCTCAGCCCCGAGCACCGCCGCCATGGCGCCGACACCTGCCGGCGCGGCATCCTGCATCAACTGCCCGCGCAGGCGGACCAGATGCGCGCCGTCATGCAGTGACAGCGAGCCTGCGGCGACCAGCGCCGAGTACTCACCCAGACTGTGGCCTGCCAGCATGGCCGGCATCGTGCCACCTTGCGCCTGCCATGCGCGCCACACCGCGATTCCCGCCGCCAGCAGGGCTGGTTGCGTGTACTCGGTGCGATTGAGCATTTCATCCGGACCGCCCTGGGACAGCGCCCAGAGGTTTACGCCGGCGCCGTCGGAGGCTTCAACGAAGGTTTCGCGGATGATCGGGTGGAATTCGGAAAGTTCGGCCAGCATGCCGATCGATTGCGATCCCTGCCCGGGGAATACAAACGCCAGTTGCGACGATGGGTCTGATGCCTGGGTCACGCGATATCCGCCTTTCGAAAACAAGCGGCGATGATAAGGGCCAATCGACGCAAGCGTCTGTACGACAGCGTATGTCGCTCAGTAACGAAGCAGCGCCGAACCCCAGGTAAAACCACCGCCGAAGGCTTCCAGCAACAACAACTGGCCGCGTTGAACGCGTCCGGAACGTACTGCCTCATCCAGCGCCATTGGAACTGATGCCGATGAGGTATTGCCATGCCTGTCAACGGTGACGACCACGCGATCCATCGACATATCCAGGCGCTTGGCCGTGGCTTCGATGATGCGCAGGTTGGCCTGGTGCGGAATCAGCCAATCCAGGTCGTGCTTGGTCAAGCCGTTGGCATCGAGGGTTTCATCGACCACGCCATCCAATGCCTTGACCGCGTACTTGAAGACGTCATTGCCTTTCATGTTGATGCGGGAGCCGCCATTGGGCTGGTCGAACTGGAAGCCGGCCGACACACCAACCGGGTTCCACAACAATTCTTTCTTGGCGCCATCGGCATGCAGGTGGGTACTGAGGATGCCGGTTTCTGTGTCGGCCTTGAGCACGACCGCCCCTGCCCCGTCGCCAAACAACACGCAGGTAGTGCGTTCAGTCCAGTCAACGATGCGACTGAGAGTTTCGGCGCCAACCACCAGCACGGTCTTTGCGTCGCCGCAGCGGATGAACTTGTCGGCCACGCTAAGCGCGTAGACAAAGCCCGAACAGGCCGCATTGACGTCCAGCGCCGCACAGCCATTGGCACCAAGCCGGGCCTGGATAAGACAGGCGGTAGACGGGAAAATGAGGTCGGGCGTGGTGGTGCCCACCACGATCATGTCGATTTCGGAAGCATCCACGCCTGCCGCTTGCATCGCACGGATCGCGGCGTGGTAACCCAGATCGCCAGTGGTCTGGCCTTCAGCGGCGATATGGCGCTCGCGAATGCCGGTGCGGCTGCGGATCCATTCGTCGCTGGTGTCGACCTGCTTGGCCAGGTCTTCATTGGTCAGCAGCTTTTCGGGCAGGTAACTGCCGGTGCCGGCGATGCGCGCATAGATACGCCCCACGGGCGTTTGCCCGCTCGAATCACGCTCGCTCATGCCCGCTCCTGCTGCTGGCCTCTGCTGGGCCGGGAAACCCGCTGTACCAATGCAAACCGCTGCGCGCCGGGGGCGCGCATGGGGTTCAATCTTCGTCGGAGACCGAGTCTGCCTTGGTCGCAATGACCTTTTTGCCGCGGTAATAGCCGTCCGCAGTCACGTGGTGGCGGATATGGATCTCACCGCTGGTCTGATCGGTGGACAGCAGCTTGGCGGTCAGGCTGTCGTGCGAACGACGCTGGCCACGACGGGACGGGGTAACGCGGGATTTCTGAACTGCCATGGTATTGCTCCGAACTATTTCGCTGGTATTGCGTTGTGTTGATGTGCCGGCCAATGGGGCGGCCGGTGTGCTTGTACTAAAATGGATCCAATCAGTTTTTCTTCAGCGAAGCCAAGCCTGAGAACGGGCTGGCCTGCGCCAATTCCTCATCCGGTATGGGCCAGTCGCGATCCACTGCGTCCGACCCCGGATTCATCGGAATGGCGGGAACCGCCAGCACCAACTCATCCTCTACCAGATCCAGCACCCGCAGCATGCCGTCTTCGGGCACCAGCAGCGCTTCGTATTCTGCCGGCAACCCAGCTTCTTCCGCTTCATCACGGATCAGCCCCAGCCGCTG
>JBDSUI010000229.1:0-3428 GCA_039927795.1 Pseudoxanthomonas sp. | reverse complement strand
GGCATCCTGGGCCAGCAGATCGTCGCCGGCGATATCGTGGTGATCCGCTACGAAGGCCCCAAGGGCGGCCCGGGCATGCAGGAGATGCTGTACCCGACCAGTTATCTGAAATCGATTGGCCTGGGTGACCAATGCGCCTTGCTGACCGACGGGCGTTTCTCCGGCGGCACCTCGGGCTTGTCGATCGGCCATGCCTCGCCGGAGGCCGCGGCCGGCGGAGCGATCGGCCTGGTTCGCGATGGCGACCGGGTATTGATCGATATTCCCAATCGCAGCATCAATCTGCTGGTCTCCGACGAAGAACTGGCGGCTCGTCGCGCCGCACAGGATGCCAAGGGCTGGAAGCCCGTCGAGCTGCGCCCCCGCAAGGTCACCACAGCGCTGAAAGCCTATGCGCTGCTGGCCACCAGCGCCGACAAGGGTGCGGTGCGCGACAAGGCGATGCTGGACGGTCTCTGAGTCGCGTGGAGCAGGTGACGCGCCGGGGTGGTGGGTGGCGGGTCAGGTCGCAGATGGGCGCCAGGTGGCTGTTGGCAGATAGCCCGGGCACGCTTTTCACCCTGATCGCAGCCGCCAGTGAAAGCGTCAGGGAGCGTGCCTGTCCTGCGCCGCGGCCTGGCGTGACGCGTCTTCGGCATCCATCCATTCGCTCATGCGCCGGCGCAGTTTGTGGTCACGGCGCACTTGCAGCCGGTATTCCAGATCCAGCGCGCGATAAAGCCCGAATACCACCAGCAAAACCAGCAACGCGAACGGCAGTGCGGCAATAGTGATCAGCCCTTGCAGCGCATCCAGCCCGCCGGCCAGCAGCAGCGCGCCTGCAATCAGCGCAATCGCCGCGCCCCAGGCAAACTTGCGCGACAGCGGTGGGTCGCCAGCGGTATCGGTGGACATGCTGGACAGGATCAGCACCGCCGAGTCGGCCGAAGTCAGGAAAAAGCTGATCAGCAGCACCAGTGCCAGCGTCGCCAGCAGCTTGCTGCCCGGCAAGGTGTCGAACAAGGCAAACAATACGGTCTCGTAGCCATTGGCCAGCGCGCCCACCATGTCGGTGCCGCCGAAAATCTGCGCCCACAGCGCGGCACCACCAAACACCGAGAACCAGGCAAACCCAAGCAGGCTGGGCGCTACCACCACGCCCAGCACGAACTCGCGCACGCTGCGGCCGCGCGACACGCGGGCAATAAAGGCGCCGACGAACGGGGCCCAGGCGATCCACCAGGCCCAGTAGAAAATGGTCCATTCCGCCACCCAGCTGCTGCCTGAAAATGGCGACATGCGCAGGCTCATTCCCAGTAGATGGTCCAGGTAGCTGCCCAGGGTGGTAGTGAAGGTGTCGAAGATGAAGCTGGTCGGCCCCAGCAGCAACACCAGCACCAGCAGCAAGGCGGCCAGGGCCAGGTTGAGGTTGGACAGCCACTTGATGCCGCGATCCAGGCCGCTGCTGCTCGAGGCCATGTACAGCACGAACGCGACCCCGATGACGGCAATTTTCGCGCCGGTGGTGGCCGGCAGGCCAAAGACCAGATGCAATCCTGACGCAATCTGCACCGTGCCAAAGCCCAGGGTGGTCGCCACGCCGATTGCGGTGGCGACCACGGCGGCCACATCCACGGTGGCGCCCACCCAGCCCAGGTGGTGCTTGCCCAGCACCGGCTGCAACAGGTCGCTGATGCGTCCGCGGCCATTGCGGTTGTACTGGAACCAGGCCATCGCCAGGCCCAGCAGCGCGTAGATTGCCCAGGGATGCAGGCCCCAATGGAAGAAGGCGTAGCGCATCGCCGCGCGCGCGGCGTCCATGCTCTGTGGTGTTAGCCCCTCGGGCGGGCGGGCGTAGTGGGACACCGGTTCGGCCGCACCCCAGAACACCAGGCCAATACCCATGCCAGCGGCAAACAGCATCGCCAGCCAGCTGGTGGTGGAGAACTCGGGCTCGGCGTCTTCGCCACCGATGCGCAACTGGGCAAAGCGGCCGAAAGCCAGGAACAGCAGGAACACCAGCGTGGCGAATACCACCAGCAGGTACAGCCAGCCAGCACCGGGAACCACCCGCAGCAGGGTGGCCTGGACGTAGGCATTGAACGTTGCGGGCCAGATGCCGGCAAGGGCAACCAGGGCAGCGACGATGAAGATGGAGATTCGAAAGACCATGACTGCCCTGGAAGCGCGGGCCGCAGACGGCTCGGTGAAGGGGGCGACGCCAAGGTGGCGGCCGAAAAACACGCGTGTGAACACGCCGACGGAGTAGAGCATGGCCGCTGTTGCAGCCGTGTCGACATGCAGGGATCCCGACAGGTTTGGCGCGCCCGCCTGTTTCGGGGTCTAATGGCTCTTGAAGCGGGGGTATCGCTGGCCAGTGCACCGGCCAGGCGATTGAGACAGTCCCTTCGAACCTGATCCGGTTAAGACCGGCGTAGGGAAGCTTCGCAGGATCAGCAGGTGGGGGCACTACGCCCGAATGCTCCAGCTTCGGCAGCATCCGGCGCTATAGCTTCCACACCTGCACTCCATGCGCCGCCGCTTCGTCCCGCCGCCCATTGGACGAACGCCATGAATGCAGTGCCTTCCTCGCTTTTGCAGCAGACCGAACAGCTTTCCGAATCCGTCACCCGGCCCATTCCCGGCTCGCGCAAGATCTTTGTGCCCGGCTCGCGCCCGGACCTGCAGGTGGCCATGCGCGAAATCGTGCAGACGCAGACGCCCACCCTGTTTGGCGGCGAAGACAACCCGCCCATTACCGTCTACGACCCCTCGGGCCCGTACACCGACCCGCAGGCGCGCATCGATCTGCGCGCCGGGCTGCCGGCGCTGCGCGCGAAGTGGATTGAGGAGCGTGGCGACACCGAACTGCTGCCGCAGCTGAGTTCTGAATTCGGCCGCGGACGCGAAACCAACGTGCGCCTGGACGCGGTGCGCTTTCCAGCGCGCACCCTGCCGCGGGTGGCCAAAGCCGGTGCCAACGTCAGCCAGATGCATTACGCGCGCAAGGGCATCATCACCCCGGAAATGGAATACGTGGCCATCCGCGAGAACCAGCGCCTGGACGCGGTGCGCGATGCGCTGCTGCTGAAGCAGCATGCCGGTGAATCCTTCGGCGCCAGTATCCAGAAATTCATTACCCCGGAATTCGTGCGTGACGAGATCGCGCGGGGCCGGGCGATCCTGCCCAACAATATCAATCATCCCGAAAGCGAGCCGATGATCATTGGCCGCAACTTCCTGACCAAGATCAACGCCAATATCGGCAACAGCGCGGTGTCGTCCGGGATTGCCGAAGAAGTCGAGAAGCTGGTGTGGTCGATCCGCTGGGGTGGCGACACGGTCATGGACCTGTCCACCGGCAAGCACATCCACGAAACCCGCGAGTGGATCATCCGCAATTCACCGGTTCCCATCGGCACGGTGCCGATCTACCAGGCACTGGAAAA
>JBDSUI010000228.1:0-4304 GCA_039927795.1 Pseudoxanthomonas sp. | reverse complement strand
TGCACCGGCGTCTGGCCCTCGCGCGCCAGCGGGTACAGCTCGCGGCTGATGAGCTTGATGAAGGTGGACTTGCCGCAGCCGTTAGCCCCCAGGATCGCGGTGTGCTGGCCTGCCTCGATGCGCAGGGACAACGCCTGCAGCACCGCGGCGTCGCCGCGCACCACGGTGGCGCGGTCGAGTTCGATCAGCGGAACCGCAGCAGGCTGCGGCAGGGGATTGGGATTGGGCGCGGGCAGTGGGGAAATGGGATCGATTCCGGAAAATGGACGGCGCGGTACACGCCGCCCGCGCGCGACCACGTGAGTCGCGTCGGGGAGGTCGCATTATCGCATCGGCATGGAGGCAGGCGGGGCCCGTCGCCATGCAAAGCGGGTCCGCTGAGGTTTTCTCAGCGTGCTGTGTTTGCCCTGTTTCCCCTGGTCAGTGGCGCGGCGCTGCAATGGCAGGGCGCGGGCGCCGTCCTACGTGCGCGGTCTACCTGAACCGCCAACACGGCAGCCAAACCGGCGATTACCTAGAATGGCCGCATGCATTACCCACGCACCTTGCTGCTCCTGTTGCTGGCCCCGCTTGCGGCGCAGGCCCAGGTCGCTGCAACCAGCGACTACCTGGCGCGCATGGATGGCGATGCTGACGGCCGCGTCAGCCAGGCCGAATACCTGCACTGGATGAGCTACGCCTTCGACGCGCGTGACCGTAACGGCGATGCGGTGCTGAGTGCCGATGAGTTGCCCGGCGGCAAGGGCCAGCCACTGACCCGCGTCCAGCACCAGGCGCGCCTGGCCGCCACCTTCCGCAAGCAGGACCTCAACGGCGATGGCTTCCTCAGCGCCCGCGAGCTGGCCGCACCTCCCCAATAATCCGTTGAGGTGACGGGTTCCTTGAAAGACCGGGCGAAGACCTGGAACGTTCTGCATACCCCACAACGTCAGCGCGCAGCGCAGATGGTCTGTTCGTTACCGGCGGCGCAACTTGCTCGCCACCGAAGCCGGTGTCCCCGACTTTGCTGCCAAAGCGCTGCTGCAAGTTGTACAGCCAGTCCTTTCGTTCTCCATGAAAAAAGCGCCGACCCTTACAGGTCGAAGCCAGGCAACCCGGACCCTGGGGTCCGGTGACGTGGGCAATACCTACTTGGTGATGTCGACGTCCTTGGTTTCGGGCAGGAACAGCGTCCCGATCACCAGGGTCATCGCCGCGATCACGATCGGATACCACAGGCCCTGGTAGATGTTGCCGCTGGCCACGACCATGGCAAAGGCAATGGTGGGCAGGAAGCCACCGAACCAGCCATTGCCGATGTGGTACGGCAGTGACATCGAGGTGTAACGGATCCTGGTCGGGAACAGTTCCACCAGCCACGCCGCGATAGGTCCGTAGACCATGGTCACGTAGATCACCAGCAGCGACAGCAGCACCAGCACCATCGGCTTGTTGATGCGCGCCGGGTCGGCTTTCTCGGGGTAACCGGCGGCGGTCAGGTCGGCCGAAAGCGCCTTGCCGAAATCACCGGACCGGGTTTTGAACGCAGCCGCATCCATGCCGCCACCTTCGAACGCTTCCACCGTGGTTTCGCCCACCTGGATGTGGGCGACCGTGCCGGCCGGGGCATCCTGGTTGGAATAGGTCACGCCGGATTTCGCCAGTGCAGCCTTGGCGATGTCGCAGCTGCTGGTGAATACTTTCTTGCCCACCGGGTCGAACTGGAACTTGCAGGTTGCCGGATCGGCTACCACCACCACCGGGTTGGATGCGACCGCTTCTTCCATGGCCGGGTTGCCGTAATGGGTCAGCCCCTTGAAGATCGGGAAGAAGGTCAGTGCGGCAATCAGGCAGCCGCCCATGATGATGGGCTTGCGTCCGATCTTGTCCGACAGCCAGCCGAAGAAGATGAAGAACGGCGTGCCGATGATCAAACCGCCGGCAATCAGCAGGTTGGCCGTGGTGCCATCAATCTTCAGGGTCTGGGTGAGGAAGAACAGCGAGTAGAACTGGCCTGCATACCAGACCACCGCCTGGCCTGCGGTGGCACCCAGCAGTGCAAGCAGGACGATCTTGCCGTTCTTGGAGAAGAAGCTTTCGGTCAGCGGTGACTTGGACAGCTTGCCGTTGTCCTTCATTTCCTGGAACAGCGGAGACTCGCTCAACTGCATGCGGATCCACACCGACACGCCCAGCAATACGATCGAGACCAGGAACGGAATGCGCCAGCCCCAGTCTTCAAACGCCTGGTTGCCCAGGGCAAAGCGGCAGCCCAGGATCACCAGCAGCGACAGGAACAGGCCCAGCGTGGCGGTGGTCTGGATGAAGCTGGTGTACAGGCCGCGTTTGCCGTGTGGCGCATGCTCGGCGACGTAGGTGGCAGCGCCACCATATTCACCGCCCAGGGCCAGGCCCTGGAGCATGCGCAGGCCGATCAGGATGATGGGTGCCGCCACGCCAATGGTGTTGTAACTGGGCAGGATGCCGACCAGAAAGGTCGCCGAACCCATGATCACGATTGTCACCAGGAAGGTGTATTTGCGACCGATCATGTCGCCCAGGCGTCCAAACACCAGCGCGCCAAACGGACGCACCGCAAAACCGGCGGCAAAGGCCAGCAGCGCGAAGATGAAACCGCTGGCCGGGTTGAGCGCCGAGAAGAACTGCTTGGCAATGATCGCGGCAAGCGATCCGTACAGGTAGAAGTCGTACCACTCGAACACGGTGCCCAGGCTGGAGGCGAAGATGACCTTCTTGTGGCTCGCGGTCAGCGGTTTGCCCGAGGGCAAGGTGCCAGTTGCTGTCGTTGACATGTGGGATTCCTGTTGGAGGGCGGCCGTTAGAAGCTGTACTTGACGCTTGTGTGGATGCGGCGCAGGTCACCCTCGCGGTCATCCTCAAGTGCGCGCTGCCCGAAGATCAGTTCGGCGCCCAGGTCAAGCTTCGGGAACGGCGAATAGATCAGGTTGGCGTGCAGGGACTGCGCGCGCTCGGTCACGCCGAAGCCGGTGATGGCCTTGTCGTTGTCGAACATCGCCGCCGAATACATCAGATTGGTGCGCACCTGGGGCGAGAACACGTGCCGCCAGGCAACGAAGCCGCCGTAGCCATCCAGCGCAGTGAGCTCGCCGTTGGCATCAATCACAACATCGCTGCCCAGTCCAAAGGCCAGGTAACGGCCGATGCCACTGCCGGCATTGACGGCATAGCGAATGTCGTCGCTCTTGCCCAGGTTGAACTTGCCCGACACGCTGATGGCGGCGCCGGTGTCGGTTTCATCCAGGTACTTGAACTGGCGGACCATGCCGGCCACGCTGAAATGACCCCAGTCGCCCTTGCTGACATAGCGCGCGGTGAAATCGGGCATGACGTTGTCCCCGCTGTTGAAGCGGGCACCGACATTGCGGAATGGGGTGATGGTGGTCTGCGGATTCTCGGCCGAGAACGACCACGGACCCTGGGTGTAGCGCAACTGCGCCTGGCGCACGAACACGGTGCCGTCGGTGACACCCACGAAGTCCACGGCGTCCGGCAGGGCCGCTGTATCCATGAAGTTGGACCATGTCTGGCCAGCCAGCCAGTTGTCCCAGCTCACGTAGGCCTGGCGCAGGGTCAGCGCGTAGGTGTTGGTCGCGGTCTCGTTGCCAGCCAGCGCATTGCTGCCGCCGCCGAACATGTCGGCCTCGATATAGGCCTTGACCTTGTGGCCGCCGTCGGTGACGGTATCGGCGCTGAAAAAGAAGCGCGAGAACTGCGCGTGGTAGTCGGTGTACGGGTCGCCGCCATCGGCGCCGGGGCCGCCCACCGGAATCGAGCCGGGCAGATAGAACAGACGGCCCGATGACCCGTCGGCAATGCGTCCGTCACTGGTGTCGGTGTACAGGCCATCGACTTTGATGAAGCCGCCGTAGGTGAAGGACGTGCCCGGATTGGCGCCCGGCATGATGGGCCCGGTCTGGATCCGCGGCTTGCCATCGGCCGGCGCGGCCTGGGCACTCTTCACTTCGGTAATCTGCGCCTGGGTGTCGGCGATCACGGTCTGTTGCTGCTGTTGTGATGACAGCAAGGCCTGGATCTGTTGTTCCAGTGCGGCGACGCGGGCCTCCAGTTCCTTTTCCTTCGCCGTCTCGGCGAACGCCATGCCCGGCGCGATCAAGGCGACGAACAATGCCGCAGCCAAAGGCCGGCGCGACATCGATACGAACTTTTTGCTCATTATCCCTCTCCCGATAATGGGTGATAAGGCCGCGCAGGACGCACGGTTGCGCCGCAGACTGCGCGCCAGCGGCGGTTGCGCCTATTCGCCATTAGTCGAAAGGCGGTGC
>JBDSUI010000227.1:0-12100 GCA_039927795.1 Pseudoxanthomonas sp. | reverse complement strand
GCCTCGGCCTGGGTAACCGCACCGGCCGGCACGGCGACCACCATGCAGCACAACCACATCAGACAGGTCTGCAGACGCATGGGCTAGTTCTCTGGGTGAGGCTTCAGTCCGTTGGGCTGAAACCGGGTTCGGAAGGTTCGACTACGGCGCTGTCACGCTCCCAGCCCTCGTTCTGCAGGGTAAGGCGCTGGATGGCGATGGCGTTGCCATTGGCATCCAGATCGGGCAGCGCCTGGAATTCGGACACCCAGCAGCGGAATACCGTATAGGCAATCGCCAACTGACCGGCCTCGTTGTACAGCTCGATGACCAGGTCCTTGCGGAAGTCCTTCAGCGACACTTCCGCACCGGGGCCGCTGCCCAGGTTCCAGGTCTTGTTGGCCCAGTGCTCGAACTCCGGATCATGGCTGAGGCCGCGCTGCAGGGTGATCGGTTCAAACGTGGTGCGTCCCGGGGATTTGCGTGCGGTGCTGGGGTTGCCACCTTCGCGGTGCTCGATCACTTCGGTGCTGCGCTTGAGCGCACTGACGTGACTGATGCCGGCCACGTAGCGGTTGTCCCATTTGATCCTGAACTTGAAGTTCTTGTAGGGATCGAAGCGCTGGGCATTGACGGTGAACTGTGTCATGGGTTCAACCACGCAGGGAAGACACAGCAACCAACGCGTGCTGCTCATCGCAGCGGACAGCCACTGAGGGGGTCAGAAACGCAACAGGCGGGGCGTCGCCATCAACGCCACACCAATGATCACCAGCCACCATGCGCTGGAGACGAAATAGGGAAAGATCATCAGGACCAGGCCGCACAGGGTCGGCACCAACGCTTTCTGGCGCTTGCCGTAGAGGAAATAGCCCAGTCCGATCGAGCTGAAGAGCAGCCCCCAGAGCAGCGTTGCAGTGTCCATCTGGAATGGATCCGTTTGACGACGCTGCGATTACAGCAGACAAACCAGCCTGACAGTGGCTGGGGAATTCGCGTCGGCCCTTCGTCATCCCGGCCCGCACCGGGATGACGCCCCGGCTAGGGCTTGGCCAGCGCAGCCAGCAGTCCGCGCGCTGCATTGAAGCGATCTGCCGCTTCCGGCAGCGGCAACTTGATCTTGAGCTTGTCCGGGCCTTCCATGGAATAGATACGCGGTTGCTTCTGGATCATCTGGATCACTGCCACCGGATCAATGCTGGGTTGCGCCTCGAACACGATGCGGCCCCCGTTCTCGCCAAGCTCCAGCTTGCGGATGCCCATCGCGGTAGCGGTAAGCTTGAGTTCGGCGATGGCGAACAGGTGCTTGGCCGGGTCGGGAAGCAGGCCGAAACGGTCGATCATCTCCACCTGCAGGTCGCGCAATTCCTCGGTGTCGTGTGCGCTGCTGACGCGCTTGTACAAGGTCAGGCGCGTGTGCACATCGGGCAGGTACTCGTGCGGGATCAACGACGGCAAGTGCAGCTCCACATCGGCGCCGTGTGCAGTGCCAGCGTCCAGGTCCGGCAGCTTGCCCTGGCGGATGGAACGTACGGCGCGTTCCAGCAGTTCGGTGTACAGGCTGAAGCCGATTTCGGCCATCTGCCCGCTCTGGTCCTCGCCCAGCAATTCGCCGGCACCGCGGATCTCCAGGTCGTGCGTGGCCAGGGTGAAGCCCGCGCCCAGTTCGTCCATGGCGGCAATGGCATCCAGCCTGCGTTGCGCGTCGGCGCTCATCGCGCGTTTGTCCGGCACCACCAGGTAGGCGTAGGCACGGTGATGCGAACGACCCACGCGTCCGCGCAGCTGGTGCAACTGGGCAAGGCCAAAGCGGTCGGCGCGATTGATGATGATGGTGTTGGCATTGGGAATATCGATGCCCGATTCAATGATTGTGGTGCACAGCAAGACATTGAAACGCTGTTTCTGGAAGTCCAGCATCACCTGTTCCAGCTCGCGTTCCGGCATCTGCCCGTGGGCCACGCCAATGCGCGCCTCCGGCACCAGTTCCTGCAGGTCACGCTGCATGCGGCCGATGCTTTCGACATCGTTGTGCAGGAAATACACCTGCCCGCCACGGGCCAGCTCGCGCTGGAAAGATTCGCGCAACAGCGCTTCATCCCATTGGGTGATGAAAGTCTGCACGGCCAGTCGGTTGGGCGGCGGGGTGGCGATGATGGACAGGTCGCGCAGGCCGGCCATGGCCATGTTCAAAGTGCGCGGAATTGGCGTGGCGGTGAGCGTCAGCAGATGCACGTTCGCACGCAGGGCTTTCAGGGCTTCCTTCTGGCGTACCCCGAAGCGTTGTTCCTCATCCACGATCACCAGGCCAAGGTCCTTGAACTTCACGTCAGGCTGCAACAGGCGATGGGTGCCCACGATCACATCGAGGGTGCCAGCGCTGACTTTCTCCAGCTCTGCCTTGATCTCTTTGGCGGTCTTGAAGCGCGACAGCACTTCCACCCGCAACGGCCAATCGGCGAAGCGGTCGCGGAAATTGCGGTAGTGCTGTTCGGCCAGCAGCGTGGTCGGTACCAGTACTGCAACCTGCTTGCCGGCGCTGGCCGCGGCAAAGGCGGCGCGCAGGGCCACCTCGGTCTTGCCGAAGCCGACGTCGCCGCAGACCACCCGATCCATGGGTTGCGAGCTGGCCAGGTCACGCAACACCGCTTCAATGGCGTGGTGCTGGTCGGGGGTTTCCTCGAACGGGAAGCCGGCGGCGAAGGGTTCGTACATGGCCCGGTCCAGATGCAAGGCCAGGCCCGCGCGGGCCTGCCGGCGGGCCTGGATTTCCAGCAGCTCGGCAGCGACGTCGCGGACTTTCTCGGCCGCCTTGCGCTTGGCCTTGGTCCAGGCTTCGCCACCCAGCGAATGCAGGGGCGCGGTTTCCACCGATGCACCCGAATAACGGCTGATCAGGTGCAGCTGCGCGACCGGCACGTACAGGCGGTCGCCCTTGGCGTATTCGATTTCCAGGTATTCGCCGGGCGTGCCACCGGCCTCCAGTACCACCAGTCCGCGGTAGCGGCCCACACCGTGGTCCTCGTGGACGATGGGCGAGCCTTCGCTCAATTCGCCCAGGTCGCGGATGATCGCTTCGGGTTCACGCCCGGTGCGACGCCGCCGATGCGGCTGGGTGGCGCGTTCGGGGAACAGCTGGCGCTCGGTGAGAATCGCAATCTGTGGCTGATCAAGGGCGAAGCCGTCTTCCAGCGGGGCAACCGCAATCGCGAAGCGCGCGACCGCATTGGCGGCCGCCGTGTCGCTGGCGGGGGCGTGACGCTGCGGCAGGAAGTCGGTAAAGCCTGCAACGACTTCAGGGGCCAGGCCTGCGGCCTGCATCACTTCCAGCAAGGCCTCGCGCCGACCTGGTGAATCGGCGGCCACCAGCACCCGCCCGGGATAGCTGGCCAGGAAAGATTTCACTGCGGCGGCCGGTTCGGCGTCCTTGGCTGCAAGCGGCAACACCGGCACCGGTTGTTCACCCAGCGGCTGCGCGCCGGCGTGGCGTGGATGCGCGGGGCCGCAGACTTCGATGCGGGCGTTGCGGTTCAGCCGCTCGCGCAAGGCGTCTGGCGGCAAGTACAGCTCGTCCGGCGGCACCAGCGGCCGTTCCAGGTCGTGGCGCCTTTGTTCGTAGCGATTGCTGGTCTGCGCCCAGAACGCTTCGATGGCTTCGGTTACGCCGTCGGCAATCAGCGGCAATGCGCTTGCATCCAGATAGTCGAACAGGGTGGCGGTCTGTTCAAAGAACAAGGGCAGGTAGTACTCGACGCCCGCCGGGGCAACGCCGGCCTTCAGATCCTGGTACAGCGAGCTGCGACGCATGTCGACATCGAAGCGTTCGCGCAGGGCGTCCAGTGCGCGCTGCACGGAAAGATCGTCCAGCGGGATCTCGCGCCCCGGCAGCATCTTCACTGCATCGGTCTTCTCCAGCGAGCGCTGGCTCTCCGGATCGAAGGCGCGGATCGAGTCGATGGTGTCGTCCAGCAGCTCGATACGCAGCGGTGCGTTCGCGCCCATCGGAAACACGTCCAGCAGTCCGCCCCGGATGGCGAAGTCACCCGGGTCCAGTACCTGTGGCACGTTGCGATAGCTGGCTGCTTCAAGCCGGCGTTTTTCCTGGTCGAAGTCGAGTGTCTGCCCCACCTTCAGGTCAAAGCTGCCACCCACCACGTAGCGCAGCGGCGGCAGGCGCTGCATCAAGGTCTGCACCGGCACCACCACCACGCCGCGCTTCAACGCCGGCAGGGCATGCAGCGCGGCCAGGCGCTGGGAAATGATGTCCGGGTGTGGACTGTAGCGGTCGTAGGCCAGCGTCTCCCAGTCGGGGAACGGGAACACCGGAAGGTCGGCGTGGGCGCCCAGCAGGCTGTGCAGGTCCGATTCCAGCTGGTGCGCGCCCTGGGTGTCGCGGGCCACCACCAACAGCGGCCCGGCATGGGCGTCGGCGGCCTGCGCTATGAACCAGGCCAGTGCGGTGGGCGAAGCGGGCGCCCGCCACCAGGTGCGCAGGTGACCACTTTTGGGCAGCGGAGGAACAGGAAAGGTCTGGGCTTTGGGTTTGGCAGGCATCGGCTCGCACAACAGCAGCAGCGCCGGACGCGGTTGCGCCCAGCGCAAAAAGGGGCACCCAGTTTAACGTGCATGCTGTCCAGGCATGTCGGCCGCACGGGTGTGTGGTCGCCAGGCGGGTTTCGTTCCAGCTCTCGGCGCCGGGCGGCTAGCCTATGGTGACCGCTTCAGGTCGTGCCCGTGTCGCCGGCGACCCCGCTCTGCTGGCTGCGCGCGCTGGATCTGCGGACTCTGCCCCGCAGTAACCGGCGGCCCGGCTTTGCCGGATGGCCTTGCGACTGGCGGCAGCCGGTCCTGCCAGGGTTGCCACCTTCAGCCAGGTTTCCGGAAGCTGCCTGGGCTCTGGGCAATGACTGCAAGGGGGCGCTCAAGGCCGCGCTTCCAAGGCATGGCGGACAGCTGCCAGCGCGCATTCGCCCGCAGCCCTATTCAGCCGGCGTGACTCGTGCGGGTCGGCAGGCGACTAGGATTCGTTGAGATCAAGCACCACGCGCACCAGACCGGGTGCGTCGTTTTCGCGCATGCGCTTGAAACCCAGCGACTGGGCCAGTTGCAGCATCGGATGGTTGTAGTCCAGCACGTCCCCGTACAGGCGATCCAGCTTCTTGGTCCTGGCCCACTTCACCAGCTTGCGCATCAGCTGGCGGCCCAGACCCTGGCCGGCGACAAAATGGCTAACCAGGATGGCGAATTCGGCTTCGCGGGTGCGCGGGGTGATCGAGGCACGCGCCACGGCGCCCACCAGGGCTTCACCGGGCGCCAGGTTTTCGGCAGCGACCAGCGCGAACTCGGTGCGCGGGTCGGGATGGCACAGACGCTGTGCCATTTCCGGGGTCAGTTCCTTCAGCGCATAGAGGAAGCGCTGGCGTACTTCCTCCGGCCCCAGCAACGTGAAAGCGCCCTGGATGGGATCTGCATCCTCTGGGCGGATCGGACGGATCAGCAATTCGCGGCCGTTGGGCAGGCGGAAGTGCTCGTGCCAGGGTGGAAGTCGTTTATGGCCATTCATAGCGTGAAGATATTCCCAGATTTGCGATGAACGAATGCTCTAGCCGGCCTGATAAACTCCCCGCCCTTCCAACAGCGGGACATTTCAATGGCAGGTGGCGGTGATTCTAACCGTGCGATCGTGTTCGCGCTGGGTGCAAATTTCGCGATAGCCATCGCCAAGGGCGTGGCAGCCTTCGTTACCGGCTCCAGCGCCATGCTGGCCGAGACCGTGCACTCGGCGGCCGACTGCGGCAACCAGCTGCTGCTGCTGCTGGGTCTGCGCCAGTCCAAGCTTCCGGCCACGCCCGATTATCCACTGGGCCATGGCAAGGAAATCTATTTCTGGTCGTTCCTGGTGGCGGTGATGCTGTTCAGCGTCGGCGGCATGTATTCGGCTTATGAAGGCATCCACAAGCTCCAGCATCCCGAGGCGCTGGATGGCGGCAAGCTGTGGTGGGCTGTGGGCGTGCTGGTGTTCGCGATCATCGCCGAGTCGGTGTCGATGCGGGCCTGCCTGCAGGAAGTGAAGAAGGCCCGCGGTGACCGTTCGATGTGGCGCTGGTTCCGCGAAAGCCGCCAGGCGGAACTGGTAGTGATCTTCGGCGAGGACCTGGCGGCGTTGATCGGGCTGGTGCTGGCCCTGGTGGCGGTGCTGACCACCATGGTCACCGGCAATCCGCTGTGGGACGCGCTGGGTACCCTGGCCATCGGCGTGCTGCTGATCGTGGTGGCGGTGTTCGTGGCCATCGAGGTCAAGGCCATGCTGATCGGGCAGAGCGTAGACCCGCTGGTGCAGGCGCAGATCAGGGCGTTCTATGAAAGCCGCCCGGAGATCGACCAGGTTATCAGTCTGATCACGCTGCAATTGGGCAACGAGGTCATGGTGTCGGTGCAGGCCACCATGAACCAGGTCGACCAGGTGCCGGTGTTGCTGGAAAATATCACCCAGGTGGAACGCGACCTCAAGTTGCAATTCCCGGACGTACGCTGGAGCTTCTTTGAGCCGGAACTGGCCGGGGCCAAGCAGCAACTATAAGACCTGCAGCAGCTGTCAGAAGGGCTTGATTGCGTGCCCGGGTCCACGTCGCCACGACAGCCGGGCAACCCCGGCTCTACGCCATGCGGCATCAGGCTTCGGGTTTCAGCCACTCCAGCCGCGTCATCGCGCCGGCTTCGCCCAGGGTCTTCTTCAGCAGCGGCAATGCGGGCGCGAGCTGCTGGTCGAACTGCCACGGTGGGTTGACGATCACCAGTCCGCTGCCATTCAAGCGCAGCGGTGAATCGTCGGCGCGGATCTGCAATTCTGCCAGCAGTACGGACTTGGCCGGCAGCGCAGCAGCCTTGCGGAAGAAGGGCTGCAGGCTGCGACGCAGCTTGATGGGGTACCAGATGGCGTAGGTGGCCTGCGGCCAGCGCTCCAGGGTTTCGCGCAAGGTCGAGATGATCATCGGGTACTCGTTGTCCTGCACCTCGTACGGCGGGTCGATCAGCACCAGCCCGCGCGCAAACTTCGTGGCCCCCAACTTCGGCGGCAGCATGGCCTTCATCGCCGTATAGCCGTCGCGCGCGTGCACGGCCACGCGCGTATCGTGCGCAAACAGTTCCTTCAGCGCGGCCGCTTCATCGGGCTGCAACTCACAGGCAGCCAGCCGGTCCTGCTGGCGCAAGGCCTGGGCAATCAGCAACGGCGAACCAGGGTAGGCGATCAGCGCGCCGACCGGATTGTTGGCTTCTACGGCGCGCAGGTAACGTTCCACCACCTCGGGCATTTTTGCTTCGCCCATCAGTCGCAGGATGCCGGCATCGGCTTCTCCGGTCTTGCGGCTTTCCGGCGCGGCCAACAGATAGCGGCCGCGTCCGGCGTGGGTGTCCATCACGAAGAAGGGCGTTTCCTTCTTCTTCAGCGCGTCCAGCAGCGCCAGCAGGACGATGTGCTTGAGGACGTCGGCATGGTTGCCGGCGTGGAAGGCATGTCTGTAGTTCATGCGCGAAGCATACCGGTATGCTTCGCGACATGCCCTTGATCCTGATCGCCGAAGATGAGCCCGCCATCGCCGACACCGTGCTGTATGCGCTGCGCAGCGAGGGGCTGGAGGCCGAACACTGCCTGCTGGGCCGCGAAGTCGTGCCGCGCGTGCGCGCCGGTGGCGTGGATGTGGTGGTGTTGGATGTGGGCTTGCCGGACTGCAGCGGCTTCGATGTCTGCCGCGAACTGCGCAGCGCCAGGGAAACATGGATCAGCGAGGTGCCGGTGATTTTCCTGACCGCACGCAATGAGGAAATCGACCGCGTGCTGGGCCTGGAGCTGGGAGCGGACGACTACATGGCCAAGCCGTTTTCGCCCCGCGAACTGGTGGCGCGTGTACGCGCGCGGCTGCGGCGCAGCCAGGCGGGTGAAGACCCAGCCAGGACAATGTCCCAGGGCGACTTCCAGCTGGACCAGGAAGGCCACCGCATCCGCTTCCGCGGCGTGGCACTGGAACTTACGCGTTACGAATACATGCTGCTTGCCGCCTTGCTGCAGCGCCCTGGCGCCATCCTCAACCGTACCCAGCTGATGGACCGCGGCTGGGACAGCGATGCCGACAGCGCCGACCGCACCGTGGACACGCATATCAAGACCCTGCGCGCCAAACTGCGCGCCGCCGGCGCCGACCACGACCCCATTCGCACCCATCGTGGCCTTGGCTACGCACTGGAGACCTGAGTTGCGCCTGGGCCTGCGCCTGTTCCTGGGGTTCTTCCTGATTGTCGGCCTGGCGGCATTCTTCGTCATGCGCGTGTTTGTCAATGAAGTGAAACCCGGGGTGCGCCAGGCCATGGAATCCACCCTGGTCGATGCGGCCAATGTGCTGGCGGTGATGGCCAGCGACGATATGCAGGCAGGTGGTATTGCCAGTGGCGATTTCGTACGCAAACTCGACCAGGCCCGGCAACGCGACCTGCGTGCGACGGTGTGGCAGTTCCCCAAGCGCCAGATCGATTACCGGATCACCATCACCGACGTGCGCGGCATCGTGGTCTACGACTCCGAAGGCAAGGAGCTGGGACGCGACAATTCACGGTGGAACGATGTCTACCGCACCCTGCGCGGCGAGTATGGCGCGCGCTCCAGCCCGGAAACGCCGGGAGACAATACGCGCACGGTCATGCATGTGGCCGCGCCGATCCGTGACGGCGACCGTTTGATCGGCGTGCTGACCCTGTCCCAACCCAACGCCAGCATTGATCCCTTTATCGAGGCCAGCCAGCGCAGCATCATGCGCCAGGGTGCGTGGCTGATCGGCCTGTCGGCGCTGATCGGTGTACTGATGACCTGGTGGCTGATGCGCGGGATCAACCGATTGAACCGCTACGCGCAGGCGGTGAGCAATGGCCAGCGCGTGCCTGCCTTGCCGCTGCGCCGTGACGAGATCGGCGACCTTGGCCGTGCGCTGGAAACGATGCGAAGGAAGCTGGAAGGCAAGGCCTATGTCGAGCAATACGTACAGTCGCTGACCCACGAGATGAAGAGTCCGCTGGCCGCCATTCGCGGCGCTGCCGAACTCCTGCAGGAGCCGCTGCCGGAAGTTGATCGCCTGCGTTTTGCCCGCAATATCCGCCTCCAGCAGCAACGCCTCACCGAGACCATCGACAAATTGCTGGCGCTGGCGGAAGTGGAGCAGCATGGCTGGTTGCAGACCAGCGAGCGCGTAGCCGTGGCCCCACTGCTGACCGAAGCGGTGGAAAGCGTCGCTGCAAAACTGGCGGCGGGCGGGCTTGCGCTGTCGCTGGAACCTGCCGATCCACTGGCGCGCGTGCAGGGCGATGCGTATCTGCTGCGCCAGGCGGTCTCCAACCTGCTGGACAACGCGATTGCGTTTGCACCGGCGGGCGGGACTATTTCGCTTGCTACCGTCATCGACGGCGGTACGCTAGAGATCCGGGTGGCTGACAACGGGCCCGGCATTCCGGACTACGCGCAGGCCAGGGTATTCGATCGTTTCTATTCGCTGGCACCGCCTTCGACCGGCCTGCGCAGCTCCGGCCTGGGACTGCCGTTCGTGCGCGAAGTGGCGCGACTGCACGGCGGCGAAGCCGCGCTGTGCAACCTCCCCGCCGGCGGTGCGCTGGCAACATTGCGTTTGCCCCTGGCCTGACGCCAGCAGCCGCGCCCACACCCGCACCCGCAACCGCACCACTGAAGAGGCGAGCTTGCCCGGCTGCTTATGCTTCTCCATTTGCAGAGCCGAGCTTGCCCGGCTGCCCCTTGGCGAACAATAAACAGAAGCCGAGCAAGCTCGGGTCTTGTTGAAGGTAGTGGCGCGCCTGCGGAATCGACACTTCACACAGACTTCAAACTCAGCTCAAACCCTGCACACAGCCACGCCTCAGACTGGCGCCTTGTTCAACCGGGGCCAGAAGCCATGACGTCACTCAAGTTGTTGTTGCGATTCCTCACTGTCGGTGGCCTGGTGCTGCTGTTGCTTATTCCACTGATGCTGATCCGCGGCATGGTCACCGACCGGCAGCATTACCGCCAGCAGGCCAGCGAACGCGTGTCCCAAAGCATGGCCGGCCCGCAGCAGTTCATTGGTCCCTTGCGCGTGGTGCCCTACACCGAAACGCGCGTCATCGATGTGGCGACGGACTCCGGCAAGACAGTCAAGAAGACCGAAACAGTGGCGGGCTACCTTTACCAGACACCCAAAGACCTGCGCATACAGGGCGGGCTGAAGCCGGACACACGCCGCATCGGCCTGTACGCGGTGCGGGTGTTCGAGTGGCAGGCGGCCGTGAGCGCGGGCTTCGAGCCGCTGGAGCTGGCGCCGGTGGAAGGTCGCGTCTACGGCGCGCCCACGCTGGTGATCGGGCTGGCGGATGTGCGCGGGCTGGTCGGTTCCCCTGACTTCAAGGTGGATGGCCAGTCCGTTACCCTGGAATCGGGCACCGGCAGTCTGGAAGGAAAAATGAGTGGCATGCATGCCGGGTTACCGCAGGCAGCCGGCGTGTCGCTGCCGGCCAGTCAGCTGGTGGCGCACTTCCGCCTCAATGGCACCCAGTCACTGGGCGTCACGCCGATTGCCGACAACAACCAGATCACCGTCGGATCGGCTTGGCCGCATCCGTTGTTCGGCGGCAGCTTCCTGCCCAACCGGAAAGAACTCCGCAGCGATGGGTTCTCTGCCAACTGGGAGATCTCCTCGCTGGCCAGTTCGGCGCAGTCGCAGCTCAGCGAACACCTGAGCAACGGCTCCGGTTCCATCTCCCGGCGCAGCCTGGGTAGCGGCTACGACAACGATGGCAAGGTGGTAGCGAATGCCGAGGAGTCCGCTGCCTCCGGACTGGACAGCATCGATGTCAGCCTGGTGGACACCACCGACATCTACACCCAGGTGGATCGGGCCAGCAAGTACGGCCTGCTGTTCGTGGTCCTGACCTTTGTCGGCTTCGCCCTGTTCGAGCTGATCAAGCGCCTGCCGATCCATCCGCTGCAGTACTTGCTGGTCGGCCTGGCGCTGGCTATTTTCTTCCTGCTGCTGCTCAGCCTGTCCGAACACATCGACTTCATGAAGGCCTACGTGATCTCGGCGGTCGCCTGCATCGGCCTGCAGTTCTTCTATCTGTCCGGTGTACTGAAAAGCTGGGCGCGCGCGGCCGGGTTTGCGCTGATGTTGACCGCACTGTACAGCGTGCTCTACAGCCTTCTGGCCTCTGAAGACAATGCCTTGCTGATGGGCTCGCTGCTGCTGTTTGGCATCCTGGCCGCGATCATGTGGATCACCCGCAAGGTCGACTGGTACGAACTTGGATCCTCACTGCGTTGAGCCAGAGGCCGGCCATGCTCACTGCCGATGCCGTGCACAGGCGTGCCTGCCGCGTACTGCCGGAGGTCCTTGCGACCTCCGGCGTACTGCTTGAAGACCAGAGCCAGTACGGGCTGGCTGCCTTGCTGTTTCCCTTGCGGCGCAAGTCCAGTGGATCGCTGGCATTCCATCTCTCCGCACAGACGCTGGACGCATTGCAATGCGATCCGATGCGCGTACTGCACACGGCGCAGCAGGCGCGGCACGGACTCTGTCGCCATGCCACTCCCTTGCGTTACCGGCCCTGGCGGACGGTGCGGGTGGCAGAAACCACGCTGCCGGTGTACGTCACCAGCAGCGAGAACGGAAGCGCATCAATCGTGCTTATCCCCAGCGAACGCATGGCGATCTACTTTTGGAATGACCACGCCATGCCAGACGCTACCACTTCCCGATAGGTGCAGGATTCAACGCCGCAAGTGCCCAGCGGCACCCATAAAAGTAGCCGGGTCAGCGCGCTTGCAAGACTGCCGTGCATACCGGCCCGGAATGTAATCCCAATTTCATCAACCTGGCCCAGTTGCGGGCGTGGATTACGACGAGAAGAGGGACCTTGCCTCCTCCAGGCGGTCCGGGGCAGGCGATGCAATCGGCCTCTCGCCCATGTCTTGCGGCGCGCCCGCCGGCGCAGTGTGCGAACCCTGACTTCGCCACGCCGCAGTGGCAGTGCCGCAACCGTCAGTCGACCAAAGGCTCAAACACGACCCTCAAGCCTGCCATGTCCTGCGGCT